>CBDUEX010000056.1:0-7546 GCA_965366305.1 uncultured Bacteroidia bacterium
AGTTACGGCCAGATGGACTCGGTTCATTTAGAAGAAGTGATATTAGAAGATATCGCAAAGGGATTTACTCCATTCTTTGTGAATGTTACTGCAGGAACCACTGTATTAGGTGCTTTTGATAGTATAGAAGACATGGCTCCAATTTGCAAGAAGCACAATTTATGGTTACATGTAGATGGTGCATATTGTGGAGGTGTAATTTTTAGTAAAAAACACAAACACCTAGTAAAAGGGATCGAGCTGAGTGATTCTTTCAGCTTTAACGCTCACAAAATGCTTGGTACACCATTAACTTGTTCCATTGTTGTGGCTAAAAACAAAGAGCATTTATTTAAGTCATTTTCAAATGAGGCCGAATACCTTTATCAAACAGATGCAGATGGTTATGATTTAGGAAAAACATCCATTCAATGTGGAAGAAGAAATGATGCACTAAAACTGTGGACATTGTGGAAATCAGTTGGTAATCAAGGCATTGAAGAAATGGTTAACAATCAGTTTTACCTTGCAGATGTTGCGAGAGAGTACGTAACAAAACATCCAGATTATACCTTGCACAGTTACCCAGACTCAGTTTCTATCTGCTTCAATTATAAAAACATTCCGGCAGCTCAACTTTGTACATCGTTGTATTTAGAAGCAGCCACCTTGGTTGGCTATGGCAAATTTGGCGAAACAGAATTTGTAAGACTTGTTACGATTAATGCAGGGAATTCGAAGGAAGACATTTTACGATTTTTTAATGAGCTTGAGCAAGGTGCTTTAAGTATAAAAAATTAATTTCGTCCGCTTTATGAAGTACATCTTACTATTTATAATTCTATTTATATCATTTATTAGTTTCGGACAAACAGAAACAGAACTTGACCTATTAGAAGACCATATTGATCATCACAATCATTTTGGGGTGGCAACAGGACCTGTTTACATTCTTAACGAAAGTGAATTCGCTCCTGGTGTGCATTTGCACTACATGCGATTGTTAGAGGCAGGCAATGCCCATTTTGGTATTGGTTTAGGAGTGGAAGCGATATTTGATGAACATCGTCATTACGCAACATCCTTAAACCTTTCTTATCTGCCAATTCACGCGTTAACATTAACAGTTGCTCCCGGAATTCAGTTTGCTCCAGACTCTGAAGATTTCACTACACACTTTGAAGCTGTTTACGAATTTGAAATCGGTAAAGTTCATTTAGGACCCGTTTTAGAATATGCTTGGGCTCCAAACGATGCACATGCTATGCTTGGCTTGCATATTGGCTTTGGATTTTAACAACAGCTAATGTAAAAACTTGTAGCCGCTGTTTTCCTCTTGTTTTTGAGGAATATCTTGTATTAACTGAATCGGGTTTTCAGTCGTTTCTTTGTATCCCGGTAACATGGTTGTATTGTAACTAATCCAAACACGATCGAGCTTAGGTAAATCATAAATCCAAGTTGGGAATTTCGTTAAAGGATTTTTTTGAATTTCTAATGCCATTAATCCTTCCAAACCAACAAAGCTTTCTGGAAGCTCGGTTAGTTGATTATCTCCCACATACAACGAACTTAATTTTTTTAGTTTCCCAAGAGATGATGGAAGACTTTTAAGTTGGTTTGCATACGCACTTATTTGCTCTAAATTGGGTAGTTCACCTATATCTTCAGGAAGATAGTTAATTTGATTGCTATAAATACTCAACCTAGTCAAATTTGTCATTCCAAAAATAGAGTTGGGTAACGAGGTCAATTGGTTGTTCGATAGATTTAATTGATCCAACATTGGCAATTGGAAAACGCTTCTAGGCAAATCAGAAAGCTTATTATCGTTTAATTGTAAATTCACAATTTTCTTTAAACCAGAAAAATCTACAGCGAGCCTTACTAGCTTATTATGAGCCAATTGCAACATCCTTAAGTCGTAGCACAAACTCAAACTCGGCGGTATCGATTGTAGGTTGCATTGATTCGCCGTTAGGTCTTTTAAATGCTCCAATGCTCCTATACTTTGGGGTAAGTTTCCTAGGCTTCGGTTGTAATCCAAATAAATATATTCTAATTGAGAGCATTGCGTTAGCTCTTCTGGCAATGAAACAAGTTCGTTGTGGTAGAAAGAGAAATTTTTAAGATTTTTTAAATTTGAAACACGAGGATCAATAACACTAATTTTATTATAGGTCATTACCAACGTCTCCAATTGGGTTAAGTTATAGATGCTAGGAGGCAAAATTTGTAAATCTCCAGTTGATAAATCGAGGTTTTTGATATTGGGACATTTACTAAAGTCGAATGTCAATCCGTGTCCTCGATTGACGTGCACGTTAACTAAGTTTGGGTTGCTTAACACCTCATCTATTAATTGCTGACTTGGTAAATCTAAGTACACCGTTTTTAAGTTTTCAAGAGACGCAATTCCGCTGAAATTGTGATTCTTGGCATCGTGATCACACGAAATTTTTAGCTGCTCCAGGTTTTTGAATTTTCCGAAACTATTGTTATCAACCAATTTCATGTATCCCGCCAGATTGAGCTCCAGTGATTCCAGTTGTGATAATTTAAATATTTCTGGAATGGGTACGTTGGTGCTTAGCTTTTCGAGCTTTCTAAGTTTGCAAACTGCTTTAGGTAGTTTAGCATCCCTTTTTTCATTTTGGTAAATATCGTTGTTGTAAGTGAGCTCTTTCAAATTCTTAAGCTTAGCAATTCGCTTGTCCAAAATTTTACCATGAGAATCGCAATAACCCTGCCCGTTCGCAACATACAACGTTTCTAAATCGAGTTGGTAAAAGTTTGCTGGTAGCGAATCACAGACGTCGAGTCTGAGGGATGTTTGTGCAATGACAACGCTTGATAGCACTAAAAAAATATATAATTGTATTAATCTCATTGATTCCTTAACTAAACTGTAACGGCACCTTTTTAAGTATCTAAAGACTAGAAATATAGTCTAAAGTCCGTGTTTTCGAATTTTCTCTACCTCATCTGCCCAAATCTTATCACCATCCGAAATATCTGCAATGCTTTTCACTTTTGCTAATAAATCTTCTATTGGTTTCGAAGATCTTAATGGTCTGCGATATTCCAATGCCTTACAAGCGGTAAGTAATTCAATTGCTTGAATTCGTTCCACATTTTTAATGACACGCAAACATTTGGTAGCTGCATTCGCTCCCATGCTTACATGATCTTCTTGCCCATTGCTACTTTCAATAGTATCTACACTACTAGGTGTACACAATTGCTTATTCTGACTCACAATACTTGCTGCTGTATATTGAGCAATCATAAGTCCACTTTCTAAACCTGGATTGGAAGTAAGGAATGCAGGCAATCCTCTTTTCCCTTCAACCAGGCGATAGATTCTTCGTTCTGCGATGCTACCAATTTCAGCTATTGCTATTGCCATGTAATCCAACTGCAAAGCCAGTGTTTGTCCATGAAAATTCCCAGCACTCAGCACCAAGTCTTCATCTGGAAACACGTTTGGATTATCCGTTACTGAATTAATTTCGGTTTCAAAAACTGCTTCCACATGAGCGATTGCATCCTTACTCGCTCCATGAACCTGTGGTACACATCGTAAACTGTATGGATCTTGAACATGAACCTTCTTTTGTTCTAAAATCTCACTACCTTCCAAAAAGTCCAGCACTGCCTTTGCCGTGGTCAGTTGACCGTGATGTGGTCTTATTTGATGGCTATACGCTAAAAACGCTTCTTTTCTTCCATCATATGCATCAATGCACATAGCCGCGTGTAAATCTGCTCGATTAAGAATATCTTTTGCTTTTAACAAGGATTGAACACCATAAGCTTGCATAAATTGTGTCCCATTTATCAAGGCTAGTCCTTCTTTAGGACCCAGCTTTAGATTACTAAGAGGTGCTGGTACTTGTTCATTCCCAGACCAAACTTTACCCTCGCCTATAAGTGGCAACGCCAAGTGACTTAGCGGTGCTAAATCTCCACTCGCTCCAAGGCTCCCTAACTCGTATACAACAGGAACAATATCATTGTTGTAAAACTCAAGCAGCTTCTCTACTGTTGCTAATTGTACGCCACTGTGCCCATAACTTAAACTTTGAGCTTTTAATAGCAGCATTAGTTTAACAATTTTCTTAGGCACAAAATCGCCTGTACCACATGCATGAGAACGCAGTAAATTTATCTGAAGTTGAATTAAATCTTTTCGATCAATTTCTGTGTTGCAAAGCGATCCAAAACCCGTATTTACACCATATATTGGAGGACCATCTTCTGCAACCTTATTGATTAAGTATTGATTGCATTTCTCTATTTTTTGTTTGGCGGATGCAGAAAGTGAGATGTGTTCTCCGCTTGTTACAAGATTTCTTAATTCCTCTAAGCTATGATGCTCGCTTAATTCCATTGGTGGCAAATATCTTTAAATTCTATTAGACTTAAGCATTTCTACTTTCCAATGCTAATTTAGAAATTACTTGCTTGGTATTTTCAGGAAAATCACCCTTCATCATCCAATCATAATATCCTCTGTTTTCTTTAAATACATCAATCACCTTCTGACCTTTGTACTTTCCGAAATTGAAGAATGCTTCGCCAGTTTCTCCTCGTTTTATTCTTCTTGCGAAATCAAAAAATTCGCTTTCACCGCTAAATGCATTTAAGAAATCGATATTGCCTTCTAATTCATCGTAATGGTCTACCTGAGCCTTAATGATTTCCCATGTAGCAACAGTATCTGCCTTAGCTGAGTGGGCATCTGTTAACTCTTTATCACAATACTTTTTGTAGGCCGCAGTTAGGTTTCGGGGCTCCATCTTATGAAAAATGCGTTGGGCATCAATGAACTTTCGAGTCGTATTAAAATTGATCTCTGCTCTATAAAATTCTTCAGCTAACAACGGAAAATCAAAGCGATTGCTGTTGAAACCTCCAAAATCACAATTGCCTAAAAAAGCGTTTAGTTCTGCTGCAAACTCCTTAAAAGTTGGTTGATCTGCAACATCCTTGTCATAGATACCATGAATCTGCGATACCTGTGGAGGAATAGGAATTGTTGGGTTTACCAATTGATGCAAGTGTTCTTCACTCCCATCTGGTTGAATTTTAATGCAATAAATTTCTACAATTCGATCGGTTGCTATTTGAATTCCAGTAGTTTCTAAATCAAAAACTACAAGAGGCTTGTTCAGTTGAATATTCACTCAACAAATGTAGCATTCACTCTACTTAGTTTGAGACTAAGAATGAGGTTGGTTGTCCACGTTTTGTTAGACCTTATTCTAATAAAGAAGTTATTGCAACCTAACAGTATCTAAATCAACAATTTGTCCAAAACCAACTGACACACTTGAAATTAAGCTATCGTTAAAATTTGAATTGAATGACTCTATATAAACATTGTATGTGCCATCTAAGCCACATACAACGAAACGACCATCGCTATTCGGAATTGTAGTTATAGTATCGTTATTCTGAATAACATGCACTTGAGTTGATATGGTGTCTGGCATTACAATTCCTTTTAATTTACCATCAGTAGAATCCGAAAATACTCGAATAACAGGCTTCAAACTATAGTCACCATTCCCCTTCTTAACCACAGATTTACATGCATCAAAATCGAGCCATATGGTATAGGAAGCATTTGCAAGCAAATCCTTGTGTAAATTAAGCTTCAAACCGCTTTGTTGAGCCGAAGGTGTTTTTATAGGATAAGTGCTTCCATCAACCACAATAGAATTAGACTCTCCAAGAATCAATCTTATTTGAGACACTTTTCCAGCTGGCAAATCTACTTGACACAGAAGTGTATCCAGCCCATTAGTTAATTCCAGAATGTCGTAAATCCCAGCATTAAAAGGAGATAAGATCTCCCATCCATTTGCATCAGAGTGAATTTCAATTCCTTGAACATCAATAAATAAATTGTCATAATCACATGGAGCATCGGTCAATCTAAATGAAACATCAGAGGTGCCCATTGTTTCCATAACTTCTTCCTTACAGCTAGTGATAACACCAACAATAACAACAAATAATGTAATGTACTTAAGTAATAAAATTTGCTTCTTCATAGTGCAAAGATAGTTGACACCAAGTGGTTTGGTTCACTAATCCGCTTCCAACATTCTTTTGACCCGCTCTGCCATACTCTCGTTACTAATTTTATCGCGATTCATGCTATCTACTAACAGCGGAAAACACAATGGTGATGGTCGTTTCAAATGCCTAATTACAATTTCTTGAGATCCAATTCTCTTCAATGCCTTTCGAATTCGATTGGCTTCCAATTGATAATACAGCACTTCTTCATAAGCTTGTTGCAATAACAAATTGTGGGGTTCAAAATCACTAAACACATCAAAAAATAATTGAGAATGACTTTGTAAGTGGCGTTCTTTGGTTTGCTTATTCGGATATCCTTTAAATGTTAAACCCGAAATAGCAGCTATCTCTCGAAACTTTTTCCCTGCAAGTGCTGTCATATTGCTGCTATTCTGAATATCATCCAACAAACCATCCGTGGTAAACCAGTCTTCTTCCAATGCCTCCATTAATGGAATGGGTTGATCACTCAACAATTCAAAGCCGTAATCATTCATGCCCAATGAAAGCGTTAGCTTAGCCATTTTACTGATTCTGTAAGCTAGCAACAACGCAATTCCTTCGTGTACCATGCGACCTTCAAATGGATAAACATACACATGATGTCCTTCTTCATCCTCTAAATATTCAATTAACAATTCTTCAGGCTGAGGAACAGCAGAAAGTTGATGCTGAATAGCCAACAAACTCTGCAACTTCTTACCTTCTCTATTTAAATTGTCGCCCAATAAATGTTGAAATTCTTTGCGAAGCATTTCTGCAATTTCTGAGCTTAAACTCATCCTTCCTCCTGCCCAAGATGGCACCGCTGCTGAACGCTTTTTCGAAGGAATTGTATAAGCCACAAGCCCTTGAACCTTAGTTAGTTCTAATGTTTGTCCTGCAAAAATAAAGCTGTCCCCAATATTCAATCTTGAAATAAAATATTCCTCAATTGTTCCAATAGATTTCCTTCCCCGCTTAATAATCATTGATGTGCTACCCACTATGGTTCCCATCGATAAGCGATGTCGCATGGCAATTCTTCTATCCACTACTTTAAAAACGCCGTCCACAAGCTTAACCTTATTAAAGTCTTCATAGGCTTGCAAACTATCTCCACCTATTGTTATAAAACGAAGCATCCACTCCCACTCTTCTCTTGTAATTGTTTGATAACAATACGTTTTTTTAACCTCTTCAAATAGTTCTTTCTCATTAAAACCATCCGACACTGCTAAGGTTACTAAATATTGAATTAAGACATCAAATGCTCGAATCACAGGAATCCGACTTTCAATATGGCCCGCTTTAATCGCTCTCTGAAGTGCTGAAGACTCAATTATTTCTAAGGAATTGGTAGGAAGAAAATAGATATTCGAAGTTTCATCAGGAGAATGACCACTTCTTCCTGCTCGTTGTAAAAATCTGGCAATTCCTTTTGGGCTCCCAATTTGGATAACGGCAGACACCGGTCTAAAATCAACACCTAAAT
>CBDUEX010000057.1:0-7503 GCA_965366305.1 uncultured Bacteroidia bacterium
TATTCCTATACCAACTACTGCACTTGTTTCATTGGCAGTATTAGTAACCGTTACATTTTGAAGTCTGTTTCTATAATAATCATACATAGCTGCAGTTTTGTAGTTGAATGTTGCTCCACTAAAGTTAGAGATACTGTAATCAGAAGTACTCGATAGGAGTGAGTCTGATTTGGTAGAATCTACGATATAGGTATTGCAGCTGTAATCCCATTCACCACACCCTTTGTTGCGATTGCTTGCATCGGATACCAAATTGTCTTTGCATCGCATGTTATACAGCATTAAGATTTTCTCGTAACTTTCACTTTCGTCTGGAAAATCAATAACAGTGTCACGAGTAGTACTGCCATAAGTAAGGGTAGTAACGTACGAAGTATCTTGGGCGATGGCAATTCCACTAAAAGCACATAAAAATGCCAGTACAATAAGGTTTATTCTATTCATAAAGTTTCGAAATTATAGTTTTATTGGATAAAACCTTGCACGCATATTGACTTCCATAGAATTTCAATGTCAGTTTATTGAATTTTAGGAAGTTGTAGAAAGATTTTAATACGCTTGCTTTACTTTGCACCCAGTGAACATCCTATTTTTAGCGAACCGATTTCCGTATCCACCTTTTAGAGGTGATAAGCTAAAAATATTCAATCTCACTAAAAGGCTTTCCAAAAAACACACCTTGTACCTGCTCACTTTTTATGAAGATCGAGACGAACTTGATTATCTAAAAGAGCTGCAACCATTCTTCAAAGAAATAGAGCTGGTTTACTTACCTAAATGGCAGTCCGTTTTAAATGGAATTCCAGCATTGTTCAGCCGAACTCCCTTGCAAATGGCTTACTTTAAAAGTGCCAAAATGAAACGCATGGTAAAGTTTGTTTTGGAGCACTATAATATTGATGTAATTCACACCCAACATTTAAGAATGAGTCAGTATACAAAGGATTTGAAACAACCTAAAATACTGGATTTGCCCGATGCTTTTTCGCTCTATTTTAAAAGAAGAAACGAAACCGAACGACCTTTAATTAATCGTTTAATTGATGCTATCGAGATAGGTAGGCTAGCAAAAGCCGAAGCTGTAATTAAGCAATATAACAAGACTTTAGTTTGCTCCATTGAAGATAAAAACTACCTGGAAAAGCTGCACAAGACAAACAACATAGACCTCCTTTTAAACGGAGTAGATTTGACCACTTTTGATGTAAAATCGGGACACGATTACAGTCATAATCACACCATACTTTTTACGGGAAATATGGACTATGCACCCAACGTGGATGGAGTGCAATATTTCGCTAAAGAAATGTGGCCAACCATTGCTAAAAAGTATCCAAATTCTAAGTTTGTGATTGCTGGTCAGCGACCAGTAGACGCCGTTAAAAAGCTAGCTTCGGATCGTATAGAGATAACCGGTTTTGTTCCGGATATCCAGGAAATGTATGAAAAAGCAAGCGTAGTTATTGCTCCTTTGCGTTTTGGTGCAGGCACACAAAACAAGGTATTGGAAGCGATGGCAATGGGTGTTCCTACCGTTTGCACTCACATTGGTTTTGAAGGATTGCAAATTAAAAGCGGCGATGGTGTTATCATGGCCAAAGAAAAGACTCAATTTATTGATGAAGTTATAGGCTTACTTGAAAGCCAAGCCAAGCGAAAAACTGTGGGAGAGAAGGGTTTAGAGGTTGCTCAGAAAAGATTTAGTTGGGACAAAATAGCGGATGATTTGGATGCTTATTTCCACGAAATTACTCCGCAGCTTCCGCCTCCAACTGCTCCTCCATCTTCGAACTAATGTTTTTCAGCCACCTGGATGTTGTAGCTCGGTCATCGGGATACTCTGCTCTTATTTTCAGGATAACTTCTTTTGCATTTTCATATTGTGTTAAGCTCATGTAATTATTTGCGATGGAATAATAGCACATTTTCTTAGTCTGCGAGTACTTGGTATGGTTTGCAATCCAAGAGTGATCGGCATTGCTTTTCTCAAACATTCCAAGACTGGAATACACTTGTCGTCTTTCAACTAAAACACTAAACGAGTCACCCCCTAAAACCAGGGCCTTGTTGTAATATTTTAGCATAGAATCAAGGTATTTGTTGTTGTTGCCATAGCCACTGGTAGGTAAATCGTACGCCTTTGCTAAGTCTAAGTAGCCAATGGGATTATTTGGGTCTTTGGTAATTTTAGCGGTCATGTTAGTAATCGCCTTTTTCTTGTAGCGTTTGCTAATTTTAGTATCGTGCCATAAGAATAGCCTACACATGTATTCGTGCACATCATACTGCGAAGAATCGAGCTGATATGCATGCTCAAAAGCGGTTTTCGCCAATGCTCTTTGCTCTCTACTGTGCTCACTATTAAATAAATACCTGCCTTGTAACATGTAAAAATTGTAATTTGTTGGATCTAACTCCACCAATCGATTAAAATCAGAAATTGCCTCGTTGTAATACGCCTGATTGTGATAGGGGTAATGGTATACTTTTAGAAGCAGGTAATTGATGTTTGCAGGGTACTTTTTGACATGTTGTCTAGCCTTGTTTAACGATTCATCAAAACCAAGTGTTTCTTTCGTTAAGTGGTAGGTATAGCTAACATTGCTTTCATTTATTTTTACCGTATCCAACGCTAAAAATGTATAAAGGGTTTCAATTTCATCCTTTTTCATGGATAGGTTACGTTCACAATTTAGCTTGAGTGAATAGCAACTTATTTTTTGTTGATAGTTGAGCGGCTGTTTTAGAGCTTCTTTGCAGTGCCACAGTGCCTGTTCGTAGTCTTCGATATGGTAATTGGCATAGGCAACAGTTACAAGATACGTGCTTATATCATACGGCTCTTCTACCTGAACCAGATAGAATAAAGACGATTTATAATCGCCAACGTTAAAATAGGAGTAGCCAATTTCTTGTAGGGCTTGCACATTATCAGGCTGCCATTGTAAAACTTTCTTAATGGCTTTAATAGTTTCTGGATAATCGAGCTGGAAGTAATTGATGTTTCCCAACAACATATAGGGTTGCCAAAAAGTAGAATCGATAGCAATCATATTTTCAACCATTTTCTTTTGTTCCGCATTGATTTTTGAACTTTGCTGGTTCAAGATACTGCGGTCATAAATGGAATCGATATGATGAAGCTTAGCAAGTTTAGCTAGTGTTTCGTCACTCAACTTTTTATAGCTTCTAAGAACAACGAGCTCTTGCTCGTACAATTCTAACAACGACAAGGAAATATTCATGTCGTGCAGTTGATAAGCCGAATTGAGCCAATATTCGAAGGTAGCAGGACTAATTTTTGCGTCTGTCAGTTTTAACGTACCACACCATTCAATTACGCGATTGTATTTTCCTTCTTGGTAGGCTTGTTCAATTTCTGAATCAATTTCTTTGAGTCTTTTTTTGGAGTATTGCCCAAAGGCAAATATGGAAGTAAAGAAGATGAGTAGTGATAAAAATATGCGGGTTTTCATTCCTTAGTTTAGGATTATCTTTTTAATTGTGGTTGTAGTAGAATTTGAAATATGCAAGATGTAAGTTCCTGAATTGTAGTTTTTTAATGTAATATTGGCTTGGTTGGTTTCCACTAATAGCTTTCCAGATAAATCATAAATTTTGAAGGTGCAATCCTTTGGAGCTCCTTCAATTTTAATTTCATCCGAAGTTGGATTCGGATAAACCTGAATTGTGTTTTCCAGGCTGGTGGTTGTGATTTGTGCTGATTCCAAGGTGTCCACAGGTAAAATCAATTGTGATGTAAAACTCATGCCTGTATGAATAGCGTTTATCGCCACTTGTGGATTCACCAAGGTGTCTGGATTGTCATTGGGATACATATCGCCACCTGTATTCATATTTCGGTTAAATCGTGGGTAGTTAGACGAAGAAACAATGAGACGAATTTTATTTCCTGTTATGAAGGTGTTACAAATGTCGTCTAGTTCAATGGTAATGGGATAGATGGTTCCCGGTTGCATCGAAGCCGTATCGTTTTTTGTATATCCATCTCTGTATCGCATACGTTGAATACCATCCAGCAGCATGATGCTTTTACCATCGGGATATACTTCCGTTAATCGCACAGCAAAGTCTGTGTCTTTTTGGTCTGAGGATACAAATAGTTTGACTTTAATCTTTCCCTTAACACTTAAGTTGGAGGTGAGGGCTTCCGAAGTAAAAATGACTACATCATTTCGCGATTCAACAGAATCTGATTGGTCGTAAGGACCTTGGTCTAAATCATCGCTTAAGGTTTTACCGCCAATTGTAGGAGAGGGATCGTTTGGGTTATAGGTATACGTATAGTTTTTTCCTGTGCTTTGAACTTCTAATAGTTCTTTCTTGTTCGACAGGTATAAGATATAATCTTTTGTACTTGCGGGAGGCCAAACATCAGTGTATTTCCAGTCGCGTTTACCCATATTGAAATAGGTGTATTTTTTTCTGCTTTCCCAACCATTAGAAACATTTCTCAAATAGAAGTCAAAGAATAAAAGAGATAAGGAATCGTTCCATTTTTCTGCTTCTGGAAAGCTTAAGTCTCCTTGAAAACTGGTGCCTAAACTGGCTTGTCCAGTTCCACCATGAACCCAAGGGCCTATCAGTATTTTATGCTTGTCTTTTACAGCTGCATTAGACACCTTCGAAAGCGTATCTACCAGTTCTAAATCTTGAACAATATTATGATCGAACCAACCACCAATGAGCAACATGGGCACTTCAATTTCATCGGGATAGGTTGAACTTTCTTCTACAATTTGCCACAAGAGGTTGTAGTAGGGGTTTTGTATTACCAAATCGTAGGATCCTTTGAATAATTTTTCATTCAAGGTTTTAAATGTGGAAGTTTCTAATACACCGCCTGGGAAATAATTCTTGTACTGCAGCATGGGAGCAGCAACTTCTGGAACGCAACAGGTAAGATGCGGAGGATGCTCTTTTGCTAAGTCAAATTGAATGTTTCCAAGAGCACTCGGGCCCCAGGTGCCAATTTTTCCATCACTCCAAGTTTGTGTGGCAATCCATTCTACCACATCATATCCATCCTCGCCATTATCACCATTTACAGAAAATGCATTGAGCGAGCCAAATCTCCCTCGCCAATCGACAACAACAAAATTATAGTTACTCTTAGTTAGGTCGTACTTAATTCCGAAAGGCAAACCAGATAATGTATAAAAATACTTGTTATACGGAGTCATTATAAGAATAGTTGGCTTTTGTTGCGAACTATCGTTACTGTAAAAATCTGCCGCTAAAAATTTTCCATCCCGCATCGGAATGTTAAGAGCAATAGGAGATAACTGAGCAAACAGCGATGAGGAAACTAGGATTAACGTTAAACTAAGAATGACGTTTTTCATATAAATGGTCGTATTGGGTCAAATATACCATCACCCTATAAAAGATATGAAGATCGTAAGGTGAACTCATCTACCAGTTAACCACAATTGTTCGTTTGAGTAGGTGGTTCTGAATGGTCATCTGTAAACTTAAAAGGTACTTGCCCAAAACTTACATAAAGCAAAAAGGGTATCTCGCCATGCGAAATACCCTTTGTTAGAATAACTTGAAAAATATATTTTAATATCTTCTTTCTCTTCTTTCTGGTCGTTCTTCAGCAGCTTTAACCACTAGCGTTCTTCCTTCATAAGAAGAATCGTTAAGCTCAGAAATGGCAGTTTGACCTGCACCATCATCACTCATTTCTACGAAACCAAATCCTTTTGATCTGTTTCTTTCACGGTCAAAAATTACTTTAGACGAAGTTACTTCACCATATGGCTCAAATAACTGTCTTAAATCGTCATCGTCTGCGTTAAAAGGCAAACTTGCTACAAAAATGTTCATTGTGTATATAAATTAAAAATGTTTTAGAGTTTCAAACAATAGCAAAATTCATAGTTAAATCTAAGAAAGCCAGTAAGATAATCTCTTATTAATAGCACAAAGATAATATAAATCTATACGAAAATTAGATTTTATTTTTCAGAAATAAATTCACCAAAAATCCGCCAGTGAAGTACATGATTAGGCTATAGACTGCTGGTGCAATTCCATACGACACATTTGCCAACAATGTTCCAGCAACCATTAATGCCATGGTACCATTTTGAATTCCGGATTCGAGGGAGATCGTTACCGCTTGTTTTCCATTAAGTTTTAAAAGCTTTGCACTACCAAATCCAAACAACATGGTAATTACATTTAACAATAAAGCGATTATTCCAGCTTGTGCGAAATAATCTAAGATGTTGTCTTTTTCTTTGATTACAATTCCAATAATAATTAAGGCCAATAGAATGACAGAGATTACTCGAACAGGCTTTGCCATCTTATTTGCAAAATCTGCGGTTCTGTTTTTAATTACCATACCTATAACCATGGGAATGATTACCACGATAATCATTGTTCCAATTGTTTTAATCGTATCCAATTGAATGTTTTTACCGTCGCCAGCAAATTCTTGCAGTCCAATGTTTACAATAATTGGAATCGTAAAAACGGTTACCACACTGGTAACTGCAGTTAAACTAACAGACAATGCCGTGTCTGCTTTGGCAAGCAAAGACAAGAGATTGGAAGTTGGGCCACCAGGACAAGCAGCTAATATCATAATACCCACTGCAACTTCCGGATTGGCAGGCATCAGCTTCAATAATCCAAAGGCTATAAGTGGTAAGAAAATAAGCTGATTTACAAGACCTAAAAAAATGGCTTTTGGCTTTTCAAAAACACGTTTAAAATCATCAATCACTAAAGTTAAGCCCATTCCCCACATTGTGAAGATTAATGCTAATCCAAGAATTAAGGTTACTGTACTGTCCATTTGATTTGTAGCTTAGGTTTAAGTTGGTTTTATTTTATGTTCAATAATAGCTAACTAACTACGTTTTACCAATATAAACTAGTAATATTGCAGCCCTTTTAGAATAATGATTACAGTAAGCGATTTATCTTTACGATTTGGAAAACGAGTTTTGTTTGATGAGGTTAATCTTAAGTTAACCACAAACAATTGCTATGGAATTATAGGTGCAAATGGTGCCGGTAAATCTACATTTCTTAAGATACTAACTGGTGAAATAGAATCCACTACAGGTCACGTTTCTATTGAACCTGGAAAACGAATGGCGGTGCTTAAGCAAGACCACTTTGAGTATGACGAGTATCCTGTGATACACACCGTAATGATGGGCCACAAAGAAATGTATGCCATCATGCAAGAAAAAGATGAGTTGTATCTGAAGCCTGATTTTAACGAAGAAGATGGTATTAAAGCATCTGAGCTGGAAGAGAAATTTGCTGAAATGAACGGTTGGATGGCCGAAAGTGAAGCAGGAGAGGTGTTAAGTGGATTGGGAATATCTGCAGATAAACACCACATGTTGATGAAAGACTTAAGCAATACTGAAAAAGTAAGAGTGCTTTTATCGCAAACATTATTTGGTAATCCAGACATTCTTGTAATGGATGAGCCTACCAATGATTTAGATATTG
>CBDUEX010000058.1:0-7486 GCA_965366305.1 uncultured Bacteroidia bacterium
TTCACACGATAGTCGTTGATGGCAGTTTTAATTGCATCTTCCGCTAGTACTGAACAGTGAATTTTAACCGGTGGTAACGCCAATTCTTCAACGATATCCATATTGTCTATCTCCATTGCTTCATTCACAGATTTTCCTTTTAACCACTCTGTAGCTAATGAAGAAGAAGCAATTGCTGATCCACAACCAAATGTTTTGAACTTTGCATCTTTAATAATTCCAGTAGCATCATCTACTTCAATTTGCAAACGCATTACGTCTCCACATTCTGGTGCTCCTACCAAACCTGTTCCTACACTTTTTGATGCTTTATCAAGCGTACCAATGTTTCTTGGGTTTTGGTAGTGATCTATTACTTTTTCTGAATATGCCATGTCTTTCTTTTTTTAATTATTATTTAATATTAATGCTCTGCCCACTCAATTGATTTCAAATCAATTCCTTCTTTGAACATTTCCCATAAAGGGCTCATTTCTCTTAATTTATCTACTGCTGTTTTTACGTGTTCTATTGCAAAATCAACTTCTTCATCTGTAGTAAAACGACCCATTCCGAATCGCAACGATGAATGAGCCAACTCATCATCAAGTCCCAACGACTTTAAAACGTAACTTGGTTCTAAACTTGCACTTGTACAAGCACTTCCACTACTTACAGCAATGTCTTTAGTTCCCATCATTAGGCCTTCACCTTCAACAAACTTGAACGAAATATTAGCAACGTGAGGTAGTCTATGTTCAACGCTTCCGTTTACATAAGCTTCTTCAATCGTTAATAATTCTTTCTCTAATCTATCTCGCATTGCACTTAATCGAGCCGCTTCTTCTGCCATTTCATTCTGACAAATTTCACAAGCCTTTCCAAATCCAACAATTCCAGGAACGTTTAAGGTACCACTTCGCATTCCTCTTTCATGTCCACCGCCATCCATTTGGCTTGTAACTTTTACACGAGGATTTTTTCTTCTTACATAAAGTGCACCTACCCCTTTTGGGCCATACATTTTATGTGCTGAGAAACTCATTAAATCAATTCCGTCAGCTGCTACATCTACAGGAATCTTACCTACTGCTTGTGTTGCATCTGAATGAAATAAAATTCCGTGCTTCTTTGCGATTTCAGAAATACCCTTCATGTCTTGAAGAACTCCAATTTCGTTGTTCCCATACATAATGGAAATTAAAATTGTCTTATCTGTAATTGCATTCTCAATATCTTGAAGAGAAATAATGCCATTTTCAGCTGGAGTTAAGTATGTTACTTCTGCTCCCATTTTCTCTGCTTTTTTACAAGCATCCAAAATAGCTTTATGCTCTGTTGTAGCTGTTATTATGTGATTCCCTTTTGAAGCATACATTTCGAATACTCCTTTAATGGCTAAATTATCAGATTCAGTTGCACCACTTGTAAAGATAATTTCTTTGCTACTGGTGTTAATTAATCGAGCTACTTGCTCTCTTGCATAATCAACTGCTTCCTCGGCTGTCCAACCAAAACTGTGGTTTCTACTGGCTGCATTGCCAAACTTTTCATTGAAATAAGGCAACATCGCTTCCAAAACTCTCGGATCCATTGGAGTTGTTGCGTTGTTATCCAGGTATATAGGGAATTTTAACATCTACTATTTTTATTTAGATTAATTCTAACTGCAAATATAACACCTCTATTTAGAATTGGTTTGAATAGATTATCGATTTTTTTGATACGTATATTGAGAAGTAATTATTCTGACAGTATAAAGACCTTAAGATAGAGCTAAACCGCCCTATTCCATTGAATAAAATGCTAACTATTTATTTAAGAATAATCTTCTTTAATACAGTCTTCCAGCTTCTTCTTCTTTAAGTTTTTTAACCAATTCTAATGCATCTGGAACTACATCACTGCACAACACAATTAGCGATCCCTTTTCCGCTGTTTTTACAGCATGAAGAATGGCATCTCTTTCGGAAGGAATAATGGTTGTTTTAATCTTGGTATCCTGCATTTGAATACCATCGTTTAACATTTTAATCAATTCCTCTTCTGTTTTACCGCGAAGTCGTTTGTCTTGACGAATAATAATCTCGTCAAACATTTCTGCGGCTATGCTTCCCATTTCATTATTGTCTTCTACTCTTCTGTCACCAATACCGGCAATAATTCCAACTTTTTTGGTTGCTTCTAGATTGTCGGTAAATTGTTTCAACGCTCGCATTCCCGCAGGATTATGAGCATAATCTAACAAGATAGAGAAATCATGAAATTCAAAAAGATTTAACCTTCCAGGAGTTTGAGATGCTGAAGGGATGAAGGTTTCTAAGCCTGTTTTAATATCATTGAGCGAAAATCCGCGTACATAAGCGGCCAACGCTGCTGGCAATACATTCTGAATCATAAATTTAGCTCTTCCACCATAGGTTAAGGGAACATTCAGTGCTTTAATAATTCGCATTTTCCATTCACCTCTGCAAATGGTGATGTATCCGTTTTCATAAATGGCTGAAAGACCATCTAATTTTTGCATTGCTTTTATGTGAGGACTGTTTTCATCCATCGAAAATAAAGCAACATTGCAGTCCAAACTTTTTCGCATTCCATATACCAATTCGTCATCAGCATTGAGTATGGCATATCCATCTGGCAATACCGTTTCTGGAATTACTCCTTTTACTTTTGCGAGTTGTTCAATGGTATGAATACCTTTTAAACCGAGGTGATCTGCAGCAACATTGGTTACAATTCCTACATCACATTGTTTAAAGCCTAAACCTGCTCTTAGTAAGCCTCCTCGTGCCGATTCTAGCACTGCAAAATCAACAGTAGGATCTCTTAAAACAAATTCTGCACTTGATGGTCCTGTGCAATCTCCGGTCATTAATAATTGGTTTTGAATATACACGCCATCGCTTGTTGTGTATCCCACTTTATAGCCTTTCATTTTAGCCAAATGAGCGATTAAACGTGTAGTGGTTGTTTTACCATTTGTACCAGACACCGCAATTATTGGGATGCGTGATGTTGATCCAGGAGGGAATAATTTATCGATTACATGAGCCGCTACATTTCTAGGCAAACCGCTTGAGGGTGCTAGATGCATTCTAAACCCTGGACCAGCATTTACTTCTAACACCGCTCCTTTCGTTTCTTTTAAAGGCAGACTAATGTCAGAGGTCATAATATCAACGCCACATATGTCTAAATCAATTATTCTTGAGATTCGCTCTACCATTGCAACATTCGATGGATGAACCATGTCGGTTACATCTTCTGAAGTTCCTCCAGTGCTGAGATTTGCCGTGTCTTTTAACACCAACATTTCATCTTTTGGTATCACTGTTTCCAATGTATAGCCTTTGGCTTTTATCAAGGTCATTGTGAGCTCGTTCAAGGTAATCATGGTAAGCACTTCTTCGTGACCATAACCTCTTCTTGGGTCGCTATTCACCAAATCCACCAATTCTTGAATGGTAGATTTTCCATCTCCAATAACATGAGCTGGAGTTCGTTTTGCCGCAGCAACTAACACATGATTGATTACCAATAATCGATAATCTTCTCCGGTTACAAATTTTTCAACTATAACAGCTGATGATACTTTTTTAGCTTCTCCAAAAGCTACCAGAGCATCTTCGTAATTTCTTATATCCACGGTAATCCCTCGACCATGATTGCCGTCTATCGGCTTCACAACCAACGGGAATCCAACATATTTACACGTTTCTTCTAAGCTGCTTTCTCTTCGAATTATTTCACCACGAGGCACAGGCACTTCTGCTTGTTCTAGTAAAAATTTTGTGTCTTCTTTATCTCCAGCTAAATCAACTCCAATGTTACTAGTTTCACTGGTTACAGTTGCTTGAATTCTTTTTTGGTTGGCACCATATCCCAATTGACAAAGGGAATATTTGTTTAAGCGAATCCATGGAATTCCTCGCTTAATTGCTTCGTCTACAATTGAGCCAGTGCTTGGGCCCAAGCGTTCAGCTTCTCGAAGTTCACGCATTTTTTGAATGTCATCTGACATATCGTAATCTTCTCCAGCAATTAGTGCTTCACAAATACGAACGGAAGCAGATGCAGTATAACGACCAACAGATTCCTCCATATAAGCGAACACCACATTATAAACACCATCTTCACCATATCCACGTGTTCTGCCAAAGCCTACATCCATGCCGGCAAGTGTCTGAAGTTCTAGAGCAATGTGCTCGATGATGTGCCCCATCCAAGTTCCTTCTTTTACTCGTTCAAAAAAACCGCCTTCAGTGCCCACAGAACATCTGTGCGACAGCATAGTAGGAAACATTGCAACCAACCGCTCATAAAAACCATCAATCTTATCCGATGGCAATTCTTCCATCTCTTCAAGATCAAGAACCATCACAATAAGTTTATGTCTTCTCACCGACCAATAATTTGGCCCTCGCATTGCATTTATTTCTCTTATTTTCATTTAGTTTTTTTGGTTTCTAGGTAGTAAAATATGGGTTCTGGTGCAACTCGTGTATAAACATAAGTGCATTTGATTTTGTAAAGCAGAGGTAACTAATACTTTTGCTTTCTCAATAATACATTAAAATAATTGATAATTTTATAATCTAGTATGGGTAATAATGCAAAAGGAACTCTAATCCCTATCGGTGGCAATGAGGACAAGGGGGCGGGGAAAAACGAAAGCGACACATTAGAGTTTATACAAGAAGGTATTTTAGCTCAAATTGTAAAAGAATCTGGAGGACCAAATGGACTTTTTGTAATTGTACCAACTGCAAGTTCAATTCCAGTTGAAGTAGGCCAAAGCTATTTAGATGCATTTGGAAAACTTAAATGCAATAACGTGGTAGTAATGGACATTCGAAAGAAAGAGCAATCTGAAAAATCAGAATTTTTAGAACTCACTCGAAAAGCAAATTGCATTATGTTTTCAGGAGGTGATCAGTCGAAGATTAGCAAAAAAATTGGTGGATCTTCCTTGCATAAAATTTTAATGGACCGCTACCAAAATGATGCAGGATTTGTAATCGCAGGAACTAGTGCCGGGGCTATGGCCATGTCAACTGAAATGATTGCTGGAGGAAATCCTGCTGATTCATTCACAAAAGGGGCAGTAAAAATGGGCAAAGGCTTAGGTTTAACCCCTGGAATAATGTTTGACACTCACTTTATTCAACGCGGTAGATTTGGTAGAATTACGCAAGCTGTAGCAAAATATCCTCATATTTTAGGAATTGGATTAGCCGAAAACACCGGACTAGTTATTAAAAATGGTGAAAGCTTAAAGGTTATTGGAACAGGAATGGTTATTGTTTTTGATGGTGAAGATTTAGGTCATAATACAGAATCGGAATTGCCTATAGGTACACCCATGACCATCACCAATTTAAAGGTGCAAGTGTTAGCAAATTCTGACACGTATAATCTTAGAACGAAGAAGGTACATGTTTTACCAATTGATGCTCCTTTCGAGTATTAATTATTTATAGATTAAAACTTCTTCTGACCCATCTGCAAACATTGCAGCACGATACATGCCTTCTGTATTAAATGGCATCGCAATATTGCCTTCTTTGTCAACTGCAATAAGACCTCCGTCTCCATTTATTTTTGTAATGCGTTTATGAATTACTTCTTCAGCGGCATCTTTTATAGACATTCCTTTATGCTCCATCAAAGCTGATACATCATAAGCAACTACTCCTCTAATAAAAAACTCACCGCTTCCTGTGCAAGACACTGCACACGTTTCGTTATTGGCATAATTTCCAGCTCCTATCATCGGACTATCCCCTACTCTACCAAATTTCTTATTCGTCATTCCACCAGTTGATGTTGCCGCTGCAATATTCCCTTCACTATCGCAGGCTACTGCTCCAACAGTTCCAAATTTTGAATCTTTCTTTTTAGCATGATCCAATTGATAGCTGTCACTGTCTTTTATTTCTAACCATTGATTATGTCTTAACTCATCGTAGAAATAATCGTTGGGTAGCGTAATATAATTTAGGGTTTTGGCAAACTCCATTGCTCCCGCTCCTGCTAAAAATACATGACCTGATTTTTCCATTACATCACGTGCAAGACTTACCGGATTTTTAATTCCAGAAATCAACGATACTGCCCCAGCATTAAGTGATTTGCCATCCATAATACTAGCATCCATCTCATGTGATTCATTTGCGGTAAAAACACTGCCTTTGCCTGCATTAAACAGATGGCTGTCTTCCAAACTCTTAACGGCTGCTTCCACAGCATCCAATGAAGTTCCATTGTTTTTCAAAATTTTATATCCTTCCGACAAAGCTGCTTTTAATGCTTGTTTATATGATGCTTCCTTTTCTTGAGTCATCATTCCTTTCAACAAGGTGCCTGCTCCACCGTGAATTGCAATTGCGATTTTTGACATAATAAAGCACAAATATTCAGTATTAAACGGCTTAAAACTATATTATTTGTTATAAAGTGGTGCACAGACGTATAAAACTATTATCTCAATAACTTATCACTTTTCACTAAACTTGTACCAATGCAAAAGATCGAGCATATTGGTATTGCTGTAAAAGATATCGAAGAAAGCAATAAACTCTTTGCTAAACTCTTAAATACCGAACACTACAAAATGGAAGAGGTAGAAAGCGAGGGTGTTATTACCTCCTTTTTTAAAATAGGAGAAGTAAAAATAGAACTTTTACAAGCCACCAATTCCGAAAGTGCAATTCATAAGTTTATCGATAAAAAAGGTGAAGGAATTCATCACATTGCATTTGCAGTGAATAATGTTGATGACGAATTAGAACGATTAAAGAAAGAAGGCTTTGATGCTATTCACGAGAAAGGGAAAAAAGGAGCTGACGGAAAAATAATCGCTTTTCTTCATCCAAAAAGTACCAATAAAGTATTAACCGAAATATGTGCAAACAACCATGTGGAATAATAGAAATGTAAGGCTAGCTCTTTGGGCTATCGGAGTTTTAATTTTAGGATATGTTCTCTGGAACGTACGCTCCATTATCATCTACTTTTTTATTGCTGCAATAATCGCCTTTATTGCTCGTCCGCTTATGAGCTTGCTAAGTAAGATTAAAATTAAAAACTGGGCAATGCCCAATTGGTTAAAATCTGCTCTGGTTTTAATCACCTTTGTATTTATTGTTATAGGAGCATTCAACCTCATTATTCCAACTGTGGTGCATCAGGCAGATATTATTTCTAAAATTGATACCGAGAATCTAATTCAAACTATTCAACCTCAAATAACTTCTGTAACAGAATGGATGGAACGGTCAAATATTGATCAAAATGAAATTCAGCAAATATTAGAACAAGAGGTATCTGAAATTTTTAGTGCCGCAGATATTGGATCTTATATCAAAGATATCATTGGAAGTTTAGCCGATTCTTTAATTGCTATTTTCTCCATATTATTTATTTCCTTTTTCCTAATAAAAGATGGCAGTATTATAGACAATGTTCTTGGGAGTCTTTCTCCGGATAAATATTTAGATAA
>CBDUEX010000059.1:0-7451 GCA_965366305.1 uncultured Bacteroidia bacterium
CCGCTCCGTAATGAAGGTCCCGTCCTTCCATTTCCTCGGCGGTTAATTCGTTGCGACTCTCTGCAATCACATAATCGAAATGAGATTTTGCCGTTCTCAAGTTGTTATCGTCAAACTGAATTCTACCTAAAATCATATTAGCTTCAACTAAGTCTTGCTTTGGAACATTTTCAATTGGAAGTAACTCTATCGCCTTTTTCTTCGCTCGTTCGTAATTCTTTAAGGTATACTGACATCTCATTTGACCCATCAGCGATTTAATAAACATAGCATTAGACGAGGCAACAGGTTCTAAGGCTTGATAGTATTCTAATGCTTTGGAATATTCCCCTTTATCGAAATACGTGCTCGAGAGTTTGTTCAACGATTTTTCGGTGAATTCGTTTCTACTTTGTCTTACCACAAAATCATAATGAGTCATTGCTTCATCTTGTTTATTGTTGAAGTAATTACACTCTGCTTTGTAATAATTTGCTGGGATGATGAAGTATCCGCCGGTACCAAATTTAGTAATGTAGGTATCAAATGTTTTTGTAGCACCAACACAATCTCCAGCTCGGTATCTACTCATTGCACTTTCATAAATGGCACTGTCTTGTTGAGAAACTCGTGTCTTAGCCCCAATTTTTTCCATGTAGGCGAAGTATTCTTCAGGTCTGCCTTGATCGGTGTAAATAATCTCGATAAACGTTAGTGCTTCTTTTGACTCTGATGTTTTTGGGAAGCGTTCTACTACCGTCTTAAAGTATCCTAAAGCGGCATCGTCTTTATTCTGATTTCTACTGATCAACCCAAGTTTTAGATAACTATCCGGTAAAAACTGAGAATAATCGTGTTGCGAGATTATTAAATTGAAAATATTCTCGGCCATGTTGTAATTTCCTAACGCCATGTATTCTCTTGCAATTTGATACAAAGCATCGTCGATGTACATGCTTTTTGGAAAGTCTTTCTGAATTAATTTCAGCGTATTAATTTTCTCAGAATGGCGTTCTTGTAAGCCATAAAGCATTCCCTTTTGGAAGATGGCATAGTCGGCCGACTTGTAATTGTTCTTGATGATAAAATCATATTCCTTAATAGCGGGGTTATACTGTCTATTGATAAAGTAGCAATCGGCTAATCGTTGGGTGTTGTCTAAGTATATCTCTCTATTTATGGAAGAATAGGTTTCATTCTCTTTAAACTTGGCATAATAGTTTTGAGCTTTAATAAAGTCTTTCTTTTTAAAATAATTATAACCCATACTGTAGTAGCCATAGGTTTTATTTTCACTTTTGCTCGCACCAGAATTGCTCATGAATCGATTCATTAAATTAATGCTCTCATCATAATCATCCACTTTATATGCGATTTCTGCCCGCCAGAAATAGGAGAGAGCCTCTAACTCTCGATCCTTAGGATACTTCAGTGATTTCTTAAACAATACATCAGCATTTTGATATTCTTTGTTGAGGTAAAGTTCTTCACCGCGATGAAACGTCAATTCCTGATACGCTTGTTTAGTAGCATCGTTCATACTACCAATTTCTTCTAACACCTCAATTGCTGCTTTGTAATTTTTAGTGCTTAAGAAGATGTCTGCCATCATCGATTTGGCTTCATCGTTGTATTCTGAATCAGGATACTTGTCTAAAAACTCTTTGATTGCATTAATAGCGGTGTTGTTCTTCTGCAATTCTGCCGCCAACTTTGCATAATTATAAGATGCGATTTCTGTAATCTTGGGGTTGAAATTTTTTCGCTTTGCTTCAGCAAATGCATTCAATGCTCGCTCTTTCTTATCGCTCTTAACATCGGAAACTCCCAAATGATAATTTGCTGCTTGACCTATTTCATTCTCCAGATTGGATATGAGTATGAAGTATTCTGTGCTCTTTTTAAAACGATCAGCTTCGTAATTCGCATTGGCAATTTGGTAAATTTCATCGGGGCTAAGCTCCGAAACATCTCCTTTGTATTTGTCGAAATGAGTTAATGCCACATTGCGATTGCCCAATTGATATTGGATTTTGCCTTTTAATAATTCAATTTCATTGGTACGCTTTTCAATCGATAAATCTTTTATAATATCAAATGCTTTTTCGTATTCTTCTTGCTCATAATATATCTGCGACATATAAAGCAACATGGTTTTTGGACCCTTGTTGCCAATCTTTTGGAAGGTGGCGAGTGCACAGTTGTAGTCTTTTAGTATATAGCATTGGTATCCGTAATAATAGTTTGCTTCAATAGCATACTTACCACTGCCATTCATTATTTTTCTAAATTCTTCTTTTGCTTTAGCGTATTCCTCATTCTTAAAATAACTGTATCCCTTTTTAAAGATGAGTTCTTCACGTTGTGCAGTAGAAATATCTGTTTCTTTGGTGTCTTCTAAATATTTGAGAGCCCTGCTGTATTTGCCTTTATTGAAATAATAGATGCCCAACTCAAAACCAATTTCGGTGTTGAGCTTGTGCTCTGGTTCGTCGCGTACCAATCTTGCTAAGTCGCGACTAGAGTTTACCTTATCCAGTTTTAAACGAGATAAGCCGATGTAAGCATTGGCCTCGTAGGTGAAATTTGGACCAGGTTCTGTAACCAGAAATTTTTGAAATTCCTTAATTGCAGGAACATACTGCTTCTTGATGTATAGCATTTTAGCATGCTCATAAAGTGTTGCAGCATCGGTGTACTCACGTGTTTTTTGAGCATTTACGGCAAATGCAAAACACAACATTGTAACTGTAAGTATTACGTTTTTAATCAATCTTTTCATTCCATTGGAAATACCCTTCAAAATAACTGCTAAAAGCAATGTTAAAGTATTCTAATTGCCCACATTTAATTAAGGAAGGAGCATTTTTTTCAGGTTTGAAATTATTTTAAAATTATATAGATATTATCTTCATTCTATTTTTATATTTGCCACCCGCTAAGAATCAGGGTGATTATAACCACAATTAGGTCATCCAAAATTTAGCATATTGTTCAGTAACATGGTGGTTGTAGCTCAGTTGGTTAGAGCACTGGTTTGTGGTTCCAGGGGTCGTGGGTTCGAATCTCATCTTCCACCCTTTTTTTTCAATCATGAAATATACACTTATACTTTTACTATTTGTTTCTTCTATTGTTGCATGTACATCATCCAATCAGTCTGAAGAGGACACCAATTCAACTGCTGCCGAAACGGAAGTAGAAGGAAGCGTTTCTTTCACCAACATCAATAATGGGGATACTTTATCTTCTCCATTCTTAATGGAAATGGGAGTGGAAGGAATGACGGTTGAGCCAAAAGGTGAACCTAAGCCTGGTGTTGGACATCATCATTTGTTAATCAACAATGGATTTACTCCTGAAGGCATTGTAATTATTGCTGATTCTGTAAATATTCATTACGGTGGTGGTCAAACATCTGATTCTGTTTCACTTGATCCAGGAGATTACATGTTAACGCTTCAATTTGCCGATGGAAACCATGTTTCTTATGGTGAAAAATGGTCGAAGACCATTAGTGTTACTGTGAAGTAGTGTAGCCTTATTTGTGCATATCTTGCACTTTTGGCAGAAGATTTGCGTTATTAATTTTATAGAACTATCGTACACACATACTTTTGATGTTGTAAGGTCATAGGTGAAATGAAATTTATCCAACAAACTATTACTTTCTTCTGCGTTTTACTAACGTTGATTTGCAGTGCACAAGATCCTGAAAGGAAGCACAGCATTGGTTTGTATCAAAATTTTACTGATTACAATGTAAGCCTATTAGATAATAAGTTGGTTGCTTTTGATAGTTCTTTATCTCATTCAACCCGATTCGCATATCAACGCAGATTGTCCCGAACTTGGATGCTGAATGCCGGAATTGCGAATGGATTCATCCTCAATCAAAACATTAAAAAAGAATTTGTAACCAAAGCATATGCGTTGGGATTAGATGTTTCAGTATTGTTCAAATTGAATAATGGAAGAATCATCAAAGAGAATCCGTTAATAGCTCCTTACTTTACGTTTGGATACCGAACAGATTATATTCCCAAACTAAATGATTTTGGTGAAAGTCCTTGGTTATTTCACAACCAATACGGTGCAGGATTTAACATACGCTTATCAAATCGAACGCATTTTCAACTTCAAGCGGCATTAGACCAAAAACTGTTAGGAGATTTCAATACCCATATTCAATACCGCATGGGAATTACTCAGAGTCTAGGACGTTTGGAAGATAAAGCTCCTAAAACAAAGCCAAAATTTGATTCGGATGGTGATGGAATTGCAGACGCCTTGGACAAATGCCCTGCACAATTTGGACTCCAATCCATGCACGGATGCCCAGACACTACCTCGCAATATGCCGCAAAAATTGAAAAAGACAGTTTGGCGTATTTGCTCAAAACCAAGTCGGCTGAATATGAATTAATGGAATTGGAGCTAGCTCGATTACGAAATTCAACTAAAACGAACGATTCAATATCGGCTACTGAAAATAATTTACTCAATGAAATGGCTGCATTAAAGCAGGCAAAAGACAGTGAAATTGAACTGCTGAAACTGGAATTACAAAATCAAAAAAAGACCACCGAATTACGCATAGATACGGTGTACATTGTTGAAATTGTTGAGAAGCAAGTAGATAATGAGGATGAAAAGCTTCGCTTAGCACAAGAGAAAAAGGCGTTACAAGACAAGCTGGACAAGGAACGGTTGCTACGCGAAAAAATGCTCGCCGAAGCAAAGGAAAAAGAGCGTTTAACCTTGCTTCAAGAACAAGAGCGACTTGCCCGTCTTGCAAAGGAAGAAAAAGAAAGATTGGCTTTGCTTGAAAAGCAGAGAAACGACAGCATTGCTAAAAGTAAAAAAGTAGTGATTGAATATCCACCAATCCCAGAAGATAAAAACTATTACGTAATTACCATTTCGTCTCCAAATAAGTCAACTGCTGATAATTGGTTGCAAAAGATGTTAAAAGATTTTGAAGATGCTCGAATCATTCCGCAACCCAATGGATACTACCGTGTAGGGGTTTATGTTGGGAAAGACAGAGCTGTTGGATTGGAAATCTTAGAAAAAGTGAAACAAATTGGTTACGACCCTGCTTGGCTTTCAGTAGAATAGGTATTTTTGTGCCTGTAAGTGGTTGGTAAAACTCAGTTCATACTTCTTTGCTTCGTAAGCACAATAAGTGCTCTCCAAGTTCATGCCCAAAAGAACGAAGGCATTGGACTGTTTCCGTATGTAAAGTCCAACGCATTTTATGATCCCGGGCAATATGCTTTGAGTGAAACGAGTTCGGCTCAAGACATAGGCTTAGGAATTTCTATTTACAAAGACCTTTCTAATCGAGTTACATTATTTGGAGGTTACGGAATTTCTGTAATCGATGGGCTGCAATACGGTTCAGAGGTAACTTCAAATGCCACCTACAGTCAGCTAGATATAAACATTGCGTACAACCTCAAAGAAAGAGTTAGGTTAAAGCCGTCTGTATTCTTCGGATATGGCTATAATTATATTAGCCAATTAAAGGAGTTTAATGAAAAGCCGTATGGAATGAACATAAACTTTGGTGCTGGTTCTGAATTGCGAATTACCAATGGAATAGGATTGGGTTACACGTTAACCTATGGGTTTAGCTTGGCAGATCAAATTCGTCATAATTTTAGGCATCAATTTGGCTTGATTATTCGACCCTCTAATTTTTCAAATCACTATTCAACTCCTAAGCAAAATAATGATCGTGTAGTTGACAACACGATGGATACTGAGGAAATCGCTCGATTGCAAAAAGAGAAAGCACGGCTTGCTAGTGAAAACGATAGTTTAAGAAGGGCATGGAATACGAGGTCAGGAAATCCGATTGAAGAAAGAAGTTTGATTGCAGACTACAATGAAGAACTCAATCAAAAAATAGCGTATTTGGAAGAGGATAATCAACGCTTACTGGAAGAGCTAAGAAGTAAGCGATTTTTAACAGATTCGATTCTGCTTGAAGACTTTAATATGTTTATAGTGTTGGATCCAACAGGGGCGGAAGTAGATTTGAAAAAGCAGGAAATGAAGCCGGGTTATTACCTTGCTTTATTAGGGTTTAGCTCAGAAGAAGTGGCTAGAGACAGTATGAAAACTGGACAATTCAAGAATATTACGGAAAAGTATATAATTAAGAAAAACACAGATTTTGCAATTGTAGGGTTTTTAAGTACCGAGTTAGAGGTCGCCATGCAACAGTATAATCTAATTGAGAAAAAGAAGTATCTGTACCGGGTTTACGTGTTTTAATACAACCATTTGTAAAGCTCGTTTATCGATTTTCTTTATTATCTGTTTTCGAATTGTTTTGTTTTGCCGTGTTATTTTGAAATAAATATTATTAAATGAAAAAAACAATCATCCTATTTAACTTGGTTATGCTTTCAATTGTTGCTTTTGCACAAACGTCTTTTGAACTAATTGAAAAAGTAGAACCACAAGAAGGAAAGGTTATTATACCTTTTGAGAAGTACACATTACCAGGTAATGGTCTTACATTAATTATTCATGAAGATCATTCTGATCCAATTGCTCACGTAGAAGTTGCTTACCATGTTGGAAGTGCACGTGAAAGCATTAGAAACAGTGGTTTTGCTCACTTCTTTGAGCACATGATGTTTCAAGGATCTAAAAATGTAGCTGATGAAGAGCATTTTAAAATCATAAGTGAAGCTGGGGGAACCAACAATGCATATACGGCATTCGATAAAACGGTTTACCACCAATCAGCTCCTAGTAATATGGCTGAAACGATGCTGTGGTTAGAAGCAGATAGAATGGGAACTCACTTGGAAGGATTTACGGAAGAGAAATTCAACAACCAACGTGAAGCGGTTAAGAATGAGAAAAGACAACGATATGATAACCAACCTTATGGTATGGTAAATGAAATCTTGTTTAAGACATTATATGCCAACCATCCTTACGAATGGACTCCAATTGGATACGTAGATGATTTAGACATGGCTTCTTTTGAAGATTTAAGAAACTTCTTCTTAAGATGGTATGGACCAAACAATGCAACTGTAATTGTTTCAGGAGATGTTAATCCTGAAGAAGTTAAAGTTTGGGTTGAAAAATATTTTGGTGGCATTCAAAAATGTCCGGAAGTAAAAAACATGTATCCTAAAAAGCCTCAGCTTTCAATGGATTACTATGTGAATACAGTAGATAACATATTTGCTCCGCTAACCATGTTCGCTTTTCCTACAGTTCCTGAATTTCATAAAGACGAAGCTGCATTGGATATTCTAGCAGACATTATTGGTGGGGGTAATAACTCTATTCTTTACAAAAACTTAGAGAAAACAGAAGAAGCTCTTCAAGTTGGTGCTGGTCACTCAGCTATGGAGTTAAGTGGATTCTTTGCTATTCAAGCGGTTACTATGCCTGAGTTAAGAGGAGGATTAAGCTTTAAAGCATTAGAAGATAAGATT
>CBDUEX010000060.1:0-7427 GCA_965366305.1 uncultured Bacteroidia bacterium
TTCATTTGCTCCACCGCCATCACCTCCGTCGCCACCGTAACCTCCGTCGCCACCTTTTCCGCCATTTGCATGAATGGATATTACTGCATTTTTATAAATGAAATAGGTTTCTATTTCGTATTGATAAAAGACTAATAATTGTATTTTATTCTCACCAGTATTCCTTACTAGTAGTTCTAAATTCCCGCCATTAAGTCCATGAGTGCCATCGCCACCATCTCCTCCGTTTGATCCATCTTCACCGTCATCACCATCATATCCGTCAAACCCATAACTGCCATCGCTTCCATGTGGTCCACTTCTATCGATGGTAAGTTTTTCAATGCTTGTTACATTCAATGAAATTGTAGTTGAGAATTGTAGTTGCTTGTTTGATAACTCCACATTTATTTTTTCTAATGAAGTTGCATCTTGCGGGGAGTAAATAAAGTGATTGCCATTGTCAATCATACTTTCTGGTATTTTAAGTTGGAAATCAGTGAATTTTAACCCTGAAAACGTTGAATGTGGGGAGAGATGAAAAACGTCTTGATTGTCCATTGTTACAAACAAGTTTTTGTTGTAACTGGTATAAGGCATAATACTATCCATCTCCAATGTAGCTTCAGCTATTTTTGGTAATCTCAAATTAACAGTGTCGTAATAGATGATTTTGCCTTCTTTGATTTGAATGAAAAGGGTAATCGAATTGTTATTCATTTGCACTGCTTCTCTATGAAAATGAAATCGCCTGTTATCAACCTTATGTCCTTGATCGGATTTGATATAGACTTTTCTCCAAGGGAATCCTCCATTTAAAAATCCACTTGTTCTAGATACTGTGCTGTCTTGTCGCGTGATTATAAATCCGAATTGGAAATAGTCTAACGTTATTAAGTCGCTCTTGTCTTTAGCGAATTGAATGTAAGCTATTGGTGCTTTTTTTGCGGAACTGATTATTGGAAATAGGAAAAAGGAGAGGAGGGAGAGGAAGGCAAGTTTCATAGAAACTTAGATTCAAAAACTATGCAACAAACTAGGATGTATGCATTTATTGGAAAGTATTAAGTGTTTAAAGTAATACCTGTCTAATTACGAATGCAATGATTTATAAAAAAGTATACAAAAAAAGCCCAGCATCTCTGCTAGGCTTTCGATTAGTATGCCTTGCGGCTATTTTTTAGTGTGATGACAAGTAATCTGCAACGCCATCAAATGTAGCATTCATTGCATCTTCTCCTTGTACCCAGTTTGCAGGACAAACTTCACCATGTGTTTCTAAGTGAATTAACGCGTCTAACATTCTTAATGCTTCATCTACGTTTCTACCAAGTGGTAAATCATTCACTAATTGATGTCTAACTATTCCGTTTTTATCAATTAAGAATAATCCTCTATAAGCAATCATAGGTCCTGTAGCGGTCATGTCGCCTTCTTCATTGTAATCATAATCTCCAGCTAAAACACCGTAGTTCATGCTAATTGTTTTGCTTGTATCCGCAACAATTGGATATTTAACACCTTCGATACCACCTTTGGCTTTTGGCATTTGTAACCATCCCCAGTGACTTTCTTCAGTATCTGTTGAACATGCAACTACTTTACATCCTCTTGCTTCAAAATCAGCTAATTTAGCTTGAAACGCATGAAGTTCTGTTGGGCATACAAACGTGAAATCTTTTGGATAAAAGAAAAACATAACATAGTTGTTCCCTTCGTATTGCTCTAAAGAAAAATTCTCTATAATTTCATTTCCATTAACTACTGCTCCTGCATTAAAATTGGGAGCTTTTCTTCCTACTAGTACTGACATTTTCTTATTTTATTTTTTTATCTAGTGCAAAGGTAAAAATGCTGAGATTAAAATACATTCTTTAAATAGATAGTAATATAAGTATTCGTGATTGAAGCGAAACAGAACGATCTACTTCTTGTCTTGACGGTAGTGTTGGATGTACTCCTTTGCCTTCTGAACATAGACAGCAGCATTTTTGCGGATGCCATTTTTCTGATCTTCTGATAGGCTTTTAACCACTTTTGCCGGTGAGCCCAATACCAGAGATCCAGGTGGAATGATAGTTCCGGCAGTAACCAATGCATTTGCACCAATAATTGAATATTCACCGATTACCGCTTTGTTAAGTACCGTTGCATTCATGCCAACCAAAACGTTGTTTTTGAGCGTTGCTCCATGAACAATTGCAAGATGACCGATGATACAATCGTCTCCAATAATTGCAGGGTCGTTCGGGTCGCAATGGACTACCGCATTGTCTTGAATATTGGTTCTATTCCCTATTTTAATCTTGTCAGAATCTCCTCTAAGTACAGCTCCAAACCAAACGCTTGAATCATCACCTAATTCTACATCTCCAATTACAGTTGCAGTTGGTGCTATGAATACATCTTTTCCTTTGAGAATTGGTTTTTGTAGGTTACTCATCTTCTTTTCGCTTTCGTTTCCAACGTTTATGGGTCCACAGCCAGTACTGGGGCTGGGCGATTATCTGCTCTTCAATTTTCTTGGTAAATGCAATGCTAATTTCTCCGTCTACGGTATCTTTTGGTTGATCAAACAGCACTTCCATTTTAAACTCATAGTGACCACGTTTTACTTTTTCAATAGCCCCATATACTACAGGCAAATTGAATTTTTTAGCAAAGCGTTCTGTTCCGTTAGCAATTGCCGTTTCTTGATTAAGAAAGGTGGTCCATACTATTCCTTTGTTGTATGTAGGACTTTGATCTGCTCCAAAAATAGTTACTGTAGGAATATCAAATCCTTTAATAAAATAGGGAGCCACTTCTTTGGTCTCAATCATTTGCAAACCAAATTTAGTACGACTCGATAGAAATTTATCATTGAAGAACTTGCTTTCTAGCTTGGCATAGATGCCTACTGCTTGGTGCTTGATTTGGTCGTTCAATCCACTTGCTAAAATTTCCCAATTATTGTAGTGCCCTCCAACCAATACAATAGCTCTATTTTGTTCAAAATAGCTATTCGTAATTTCTGGATTTAACACCACAAATCGTTTTAAGACTTGTTTTCGCGAAATGCTAAAGAGTTTAACACCTTCAACAATAATATCCCCTAAATGGCTGTAGAATTTTCGTGCAATTGACTTGATTTCAGATGCAGACTTTTCTGGAAATGAATTGGTAAGATTGCTTATCACCACCTTCTTTCGGTAGGGGATAATATAAAACAGCAAAAATGATAGAGCATCAGAAATCCCGTAAAGCATCCAAAAGGGGAGATACGATAGTGGTTTAATGATAAGATAGAAAAGTATTTTGCTCACTAGGGCAAATGTAAAAAAATGAAGTCTAACTCAATGCAGCATTCTTGGCACGTTTACGTTCAAACTCTTTTAAGTGAATTTTACGTAAACGAATATTCTCAGGAGTTACTTCTACGTACTCATCTGCTTGAATGTATTCCAGTGATTCTTCTAACGTGAATATTTGAGGTGGAATCAATTTGATTTTCTCATCTGCTCCACTAGAACGAACGTTACTTTGTTTTTTAGCTTTGGTTAAGTTAACCACTACATCACCTGGGCGACTGTGCTCTCCAACAACCTGACCTTCATATATTTCCTGATTTGGAAGTACAAAGAACTTTCCTCTGTCTTGTAGGTTGTTCAAACTGTAAGGAATGGCATTTCCATTTTCCATACTGATCAAAGAACCATTGATACGTTGAGGAATTTCACCTTTATGTGCTTGGAACTCTTTGAAACGGTGAGCAATAATTGCTTCACCTTGAGTAGAAGTAAGTAAGGTATTTCTTAATCCAATAATACCACGTGAAGGAATTTCAAATTCAAGATGCATTACATCTCCTTTTGGTTCCATGGTAAGCATGTTTCCTTTTCGAGTGGTTACAAATTCAATGACCTTACCACTGTGGTGTTCCGGCACGTCGATGGTTAATTCCTCGATGGGTTCTGATTTCACTCCATCAATGTCTTTAATGATAACACGAGGTTGTCCGATTTGAAGTTCGTAGCCTTCTCTTCGCATGGTTTCTATTAAAACAGCTAAGTGCAATACACCTCTACCAAATACCAAGAACGAATCTGCAGTTGCAGTTTCTTCTAATCGCATAGCAAGATTTCTTTCCAACTCTTGTTCTAATCTATCTTTAATATGTCTACTCGTTACATACTTTCCTTCTTTACCAAAGAAAGGACTATCATTAATTGTAAAGAGCATGCTGATCGTAGGTTCATCAATTGCTATTACCGGTAATCCTTCTGGTTCTTCAACATCAGAAATGGTATCTCCAATTTCAAAACCTTCTAAGCCTGTAACGGCACAAATATCTCCAGCTATTACTTGTTCTACTTTTACTTTAGCTAAACCATCGTACAAGAACAATTCTTTAATTTTAGATTTAACAACGCTTCCATCTCTTTTTACTAAAGCAACAACTTGGTTTGGAACTAAGGTTCCTCTTTTTAGTTTACCAATGGCAATTCTACCAGTATACTTACTAAAGTCTAATGATGTAATCATCATTTGAGAATTTCCTTCTTCTTGAACAGGAGGAGGAACATGGTCGATAATGGCATCTAATACAGGGAAAAGGTTATCTGTTGGTTTTCTCCAATCAGCACTCATCCAATTGTTTTTTGCAGAACCATATAAGGTTTCAAAATGCAATTGATCTTCATTTGCATCTAGGGCAAACATTAAGTCAAATACTTTTTCATGCACTTCGTCAGGCATGCAATTTTCTTTGTCTACTTTATTGACAATTACCACAGGCTTTAAGCCAGCTTCAAGAGCTTTTTGAAGCACAAAGCGTGTTTGTGGCATTGGTCCTTCAAATGCATCAACTAAAAGCAATACGCCATCTGCCATGTTCATTACACGTTCAACCTCACCGCCAAAGTCACTGTGACCTGGAGTATCGATGATATTGATTTTAGTGCCTTTGTATTGAACGGAAACGTTTTTAGAAAGGATGGTAATCCCTCTTTCTCTTTCAAGATCATTGTTGTCCATCACCAATTCGCCTGGAGTTTCGTGTTCTTTAAAAAACTGACAAGCAAGTAATATTTTGTCTACTAGAGTGGTTTTGCCGTGGTCAACGTGTGCTATGATAGCAACATTTCTGATATTTTGCATGATGCGTATTTAAAAATGGGTGCAAAGGTACGTTAATATACCCTACAAAACTAAGTATATGTTTTACTGAAAAGGTATCAAAAAAGCCCCTCGAAGATTCGAGAGGCTTTCTATATCGTATACTCTAAAATTAGTAGGTATTTATTTTAATTCTTTTCGTTAATTCTTCAACGTCTGACTTGAACTTTTTGTCGGTGTCAATTAAGTCGTTAACTGTTTGACATGCATGGATAACGGTTGAGTGATCTCTTCCGCCAAAATACATTCCGATGTTTTTAAGCGATGCCTGTGTAAGTTGTTTTGCAAAGAACATAGAAATCTGTCTTGCTTGTACAATCTCACGTTTACGTGTTTTAGATTTCATTAAATCTACACTTACGCCAAAGTAATCAGAAACCAATTTTTGAATAAATTCAATTGAAATCTCACGAGAAGAATTCTTAACGAAGTTCTTCATCATTTTCTTGGTCATATCCAAGTCGATTTCTTTTCTGTTCAACGAAGCTTGAGCGATTAATGAGATCAATGCTCCTTCTAATTCTCTAATATTTGAATCTACTTTGTTGGCAACGTATTCTATTACTTCTGGAGCAAACTTGATTCCATCTTGATACATTTTTTGTTCTAAAATAGAAACTCTAGTATCAAAGTCTGGGTTTTGCAAGTCTGCAGATAGTCCCCATTTAAAACGAGATAATAATCGTTCATCTACATCTTTCAAATCTTTAGGAGCTCTATCGCTCGTTAAGATCAACTGTTTCTGATTTTGATGCAGGTAGTTGAAGATTTGGAAGAATATTTCTTGTGTCTTTTCTTTTTTAGCGAAGAATTGAACGTCATCTACTATTAATACATCTATCATTTGATAGAAATGTAAGAAGTCGTTGTAATTACCATTCTTAGCACTGTCTACATATTGGTTTATAAATCGCTCTGAAGAAACATACAATACTGATTTGGTACTTGATATTTCTTTGATACGATTTCCAATAGCATGAACTAAATGTGTTTTACCTAAACCAACACCACCAAATATCATTAAAGGATTAAAAGCAGTACCACCTGGTTTGTTTGCAACGGCATATCCTGCTGAGCGAGCAAGACGATTGCATTCTCCTTCAATAAAATTATCGAAAGTGTATGAAGCGTTTAATTGAGAATCTACATTAAGCTTTTTAAGTCCTGGTATAATAAACGGATTGTGAATGTTATTCGACAAATTGATAGGCATGCCCATCTCGTTTTTGTTATTGTGAGTAACATTTCTAGTTGGCATACTTACCGTATACGGTCTAGAATTAGTTCCTCCACTATTTTCAACTATTACATTATACTCTAATTTAGAACCAGCCCCGAGTTCTTTTTCCAATGTTTTTTTAAGAAGTCCTACATAATGTTCTTCAAGCCATTCATAAAAAAATTGACTTGGTACTTGAATAGTTAAAACCTTCTCTTCTAATTTTAATGGTTTGATTGGAGTAAACCATGTTTTAAAACTTTGTGGATTTACATTGTCTTTAATTGTCTGCAGACATTTTTTCCACACAGTTTCATGTTGTTCGCTCATATACGTTTTTGGTTATTATGGTGTTAAAAAGTTATTCAGTTATTAGGTTAGTTACTCCGTCATAACGTGGTGCAAGTTGGAGCAAAAAAAGTTCTTAAAAAAATAAATTAACCCTTGATTTTATAGAATTTTTGTGTAGGTATAGCCCTTTAATGATGCGGTATACGGGCTATCTGCCTCATAATCAATACGTCCCAAGTTTACGCCTGCCCAGCCTGTTTGATTAATAAAAATTTCTTTCCCATTTTGGTTTAAAATCTTATGTGGAGAACTTAAAAATGTATGGGTATGTCCACCAAGGATTAAATCAATATTTTCACTTTTACTAGCTAAAACTTTATCACTCACTTTGTTAGATTGATATTCAAATCCAAGATGTGATAAACAAATTATAAGATTACAACCATGGTCTTTTAAAATTTTTGCTGTCTCATTGGCTTTCACAATTGGATCTTCATATTTAATATCTCCAAAAAGTTTTTTGGGAACTAGTCCTTCTAGTTCAATTCCAATTCCAAATACACCAATTTTGTATCTTCCTTTCTTTATAATTTGATAGGGTTCAATTTTATTCTCAAGTTTTGTTCCTGTAAAATCATAATTCGCATTCACAAACTTAAAGCTAGCATGCGGCATTTGCTTTACTAATCCATCTATTCCAGCATCAAAGTCATGATTTCCAAGTGTTGCAAAATCATATCCCATTTCACTCATCAGTTTAAATTCCAATTCTCCTCCAAAG
>CBDUEX010000061.1:0-7405 GCA_965366305.1 uncultured Bacteroidia bacterium
ATAAGTGGCATAGCATATGCCCCTAAGCTATGTCCAAGAAATACAATCTTACTAAATTGAAAAGACGTGTCTGCACTCACAGCATGAAAAGCAGAAATGGCATCGTTTATCGTTTCATCGTAAATATCAAACTGGCCTGTTATAGTTTCAGGATAAAGGTTCGATCTTTTGTCGTATCTAAAGGTGGCAATTCCGTTTGCTGCTAAACCCAATGCTACGTCTTTAAATACCTTGTTTGGCCCAATTGTTTCGTCTTTGTCATTCGGACCCGAACCATGAACTAAAATTACTACCGGACAATTGTTACACGTTTTTGGTAACATTAATTCGCCCGAGATATTATAGCTATCGCTTATAAAATTGATAAACTTCTTGCCAGTAACTAAATCTTTAGCATAAGCTGGCGGTGCATATCCTAACTGACTGACAAACAATCCATTAATCTTTTTTTCTGGCGATTCAGACATGATCAGCTTTACTGCGGCAAGTTCAAATTTCACAACTGCAGTTTGCCTTAAGTGCTCATCCACTTGTTTAATTTCAATGTCTTCGATGCCAACATAATTCCCTGCCCCCGCTTCCATGCGTTCCCATAAACTTTGTAACTGATCGATGGATATTTTGCTTTTCATGTTTTCATCAAAACACTTATATACCTTGGCATATTTGTGCTTAGAGAATAACACAGCCACATCTTCAATGGAATGTTTTTGTGCAACTGAAAAGAAACTAAGGAATAAGAAGCTGACGCTTAAGAATAATTTCATACGATGGTGTAAAGTAATCACAAAAAAACCAAATTAGAAACTTGCTTTATCATACTTCCTCAATAGTTTGAGAAAGACAGCCATGTCTTTGGGATAGTCTGCTACAATTTCTAGTGTACTACCATCACTATCATCAAATTTTAAAGAATAAGCGTGTAAAGCGAAACGGTTAATCATTGGCGTTTCATCTTTTTCTTCGCTAATGGAAAAGTCTCTTTTTAGTCGAGAAAGAAAAGGTTGCTTTCCACCATATACCGTATCTGCTGCGATTGCTGCATTTTGAGTAGCCAAATGGATTCTTATTTGATGTTGACGTCCCGTTACCGGTTCGCATTCAACTAAGGTATAGTGATTAAAGTTTTCAATTGAATTAAATACCGTAGTACTTGGCTTCCCTTTCAATGAATTCACAGCACTTCTTCCACTTCGTGTGGTAATCAATGGTAAATTAATTTCTAAATCACGAAAACCATGCGTGCCATCTGCTACTGCATGATAGACCTTCTTTACTTTTCTTTTTTCAAATGATTTTGCTGCATGTGCATACGCTGCCGAATGCTTAGAAAGTAATAAAACGCCACTCGTTTCTTTATCTAAACGATGGCACAACTGTAATGCTTCGTTGTATTTTTTAGCTTCTTCAAAAACAGATAACGCGTTCCCTAATCTTTCATGTAAACTGGAAATTCCCGCAGGTTTGCAGATTGCGATGTAGTTATCGTTTTCAAATACTATAGAAGCTTTAAAGTTAAATCTTTTCAAGATGTTAAGATTTCAATTGCTGTTTCTAGCGATACATTTTGTTGATTACCTTCTACAAGGTTTTTCAACGACAATTCGCCTGTTTTCATTTCATTGTCACCAATTACAATAGCATGCTTAATGCCTGCTTTATTGGCAAAATCAAATTGTTTATTGATTCGTTTTGAATCTGGGAAAACCATTGCTCCAATTCCAGCTGTTCTAAGTTTTTGTGCAACTCCTACTGCATACTTCTGACATTCTTCATCGAAATGGCATAGTAAAACTGTGTTGTTGGTATATAAATCGGTTGGCCATAAATCTGCCGCTTCTAATATTTCATAAATGCGATCTACTCCAAAAGAAATGCCTACTCCAGAAACATCTTTTAAGCCAAACACCCCCGTTAAATCATCATACCTTCCTCCTCCTGAAACACTTCCCATTCCACTTTCAGGCACAATTGCTTCGAAAATACATCCCGTATAATAGTCTAAGCCCCGAGCTAAACTAAGGTCAAGTTCAATTCGAATATTTATATTTTGGCCTTTTAAATAGGATAATATTTCAGACAAATCGGAAACTGCTTTCAACGCAAGTTCATTATTGTTAAATGCCGTAGCAAAATTTTGAAGGTTTGCTTCGGTTAATTCTGATTGTCCGATTATACTAAACAATTTAGCACACTTATCAGCATCCACACCTAGGTTTTGTAATTCTTTTATTACACCCTCTTCTCCTATTTTGTCGAGTTTATCTAGCGTTGAGGTGAAACGAGCTACTGGAAAATCCAATTGCAGCTCATCAACTAACGCTTCTAGAAACTTGCGGTGATTTATTTTCAGCACGGTATTCCCCAGTTTTAATGCTGAGAAGGATTCATTATAAATGAGAATTAAATCTGCTTCATTAAGCAATGAGTTGGTGCCAATGCAATCTGCGTCGCATTGTGTAAATTCTCTAAATCTCCCCTTCTGTGGTCGATCTGCTCGCCAAACGGGTTGAATTTGATACCTTCTAAAAGGAAAAGTTATTTCGTTTCTGTGTTGCACAACAAATCGTGCAAAGGGAACGGTAAGATCATATCGTAAGCCCAACTTCGACTCTCCAGCAATCCACTTATCTGGAAAAAGAGATGCCAATTGATTTGCTTCATCTTCGGTAACTTCCTGTTTAATTTCTTTGTTGCTTCTTATCTTATAAAGAAGTTTATCGCCTTCATCACCGTACTTGCCGGTAAGCATACTCAAGTTTTCAAGTGCAGGAGTTTCTAGTTGTTCAAATCCAAATTTTTCAAAGATTGTTCGAATGGTGGTTAAGATGTAATTGCGTTTCCGCATTACTTCCGGACCAAAATCTCGTGTACCTTGTGGATTTGATGGCTTTTGCATTGGGGCAAATGTAAGAACTCGCTAATAAAAATGATTGTTTATTATCGAGTAGTTAAATTTCTGAATATTCAGTTTGAGTTTCTTTTCCATGGCTTCTTTTAAAGCGACATTGGACTTACTCAAATTATTCTTGTAATTGGGATCTGTTTTATAATTGATAAGTTTAAATTTCGATTTTCCAACCATTTCTAAACTATAGGTTGTATCGGTTAAACTGTAACGGTTCCCTTCATAGTGAACGATTGGAGCATAACTTGAATCAAGAAGCGATGTTCCTAAAGCAAAAATGCTGTCTCTAAAACCAGCGAGTTGCAGAACAGTGGGATAAATATCCAGATGCTGCACCGGTTTGGCAATATCCTTTGGTTCAAAATGCGTTGGAGCATATATTAAAAGTGGAATCTCGTATCCTCCTCTATGTGTTTTATAGCGTTTAGCTTCATTGGTAGAAGAATGATCTGCTGTAATAATAAATACTGTATTTTTAAACCAGGCTTGCTTTTTAGCTTCATTAAAGAACTTACGAAGTGCCACATCCGTATATCGCACCGAACGGTGAATTGGTAATGTACCTGCTTTAAGATAGGAATATTGAGAAGGCACGGCGTAGGGGTGGTGACTACTGAGCGTAAACACACTGGCACACCAAGGTTGATTCATTTTACCAAGTTCGTTGGAGAAAAATTGCAAGAAAGGTTCATCAAAAATTCCCCAGGTTCCATCAAAATCCTTCGTATTGGGATATTGCTGTTTCGCGATGTACTGATCCAATCCATGAGCAGTCAAGAATGATTTAAAGCCCATCGATTGTTCATCGGCAGCATGAAAGAATGAATTAAAGTAGCCGATTTTTTTCAGTTGATCAAAAAGTGAGTTTACTTTAATTCCAGTGTAAAGTGAACCCACAAAAGACTGATCCATTAAAGAAGGTATTCCAGTATAAATGGAAGCAGCAGCATCCATCGATCTTAAACCGTTGGCATAGGCATTGGTAAAGTTTAAGGACTGGTTCATTAAGCTATCTAAGAATGGCGTATAACTTGACCCAATCGCTTGGTTCAATCCCGTATATTCTTTACCAAAACTCTCTAACAAGATAATACAAACGTTGGGCTTATTAAGGCCTACTGGCTGTAATCGTGTTCTATTCTTTTGCAGCGAAGCTAAAATTTCGTTTTCTGGGAAATAAGATAACTCCTCCAGCGGCTTTTTTCCATACGATTCAAGTAAAACATATAGCGGAGTTAGAGCAGTTTTGGCCCCATTTGCAGGAAGTACTTCAAATGCATTGAGGGTATTTAAAGGTTTTAAGGTAACAGTTCCTCTTGCAAACCCAATTAGCAATAGCAATGAAATAAATACAAAGCTAAGTTTTGTTTTGCCCTTCAATTCCAAGGTCAAACGAGAAAAAAGAGTAACCGCTCCGTAAAGGAGTAAAATTGCCACTACAATGAGATACCAATAATCTTTCATGTAGGAAAAAATAATATTCCATTCTTGGCCTCCAATCATCGAAAACAGTTCAATTCCTGCAATATTCTTGCTCACTGGATAGTAGAAAACACTGATTAAGTTAAAAACAAGGGCTCCTAAGAACAGTGCACCAAATAAAACTGTATTTATTCGTTTAAGAAATTTCGACTTTATATAGAGATTAATGCCCAAACCCAGTAGCAAAACACTGTACCAAATTGCAGCTGTTTTAAAGTCGAAACGTATTGCTACCAACAGATAATCTACAAAATTATATTCAGAAATTGCAAGTTCGTTATTTAATAAAATGAGTAGTATTCTTGCTACCCAAAAAGGAGTTATAAATAAAATTATAAGACCAAGTGTTTTAATTATATTTTTTATCAAACTTTCTACTTGAATTAAATGCAAAAATTACTAATTTTGCAGTCCTTTAAAAGGAAAAGCCGATTTTAGTTTGAAAAAAACAGATGAAGCTTGGTTTAATAACATAACAAACAGCGAAATGAAAAAAGAAATTCATCCAGATAATTATAGATTAGTTGTATTTAAAGATATGTCTAATGGTTTTCAGTTTTTAACTAAGTCTTGTGTAGAGACTAAAGAAATGGTTACTTACGATGACGGAAATGAGTACCCAATATACAAGTTAGAGATCTCAAGTGCATCTCATCCTTTTTATACGGGTAAAATGAATTTTGTTGATACTGCAGGTAGAATCGATAAGTTTAACAAAAGATACTCTAAAAAGAAATAAGATTATTCAAATAATCAATGAAGGCTCTCTATATTTGGAGAGCCTTTTTTTATGAATATTATTTTGTTTGACGATATGGGAAGAATCAACCTCCTTCCCTTGTGTTATACTAGACCTTGTGGTAATTTGCGTCTAGGTATACTTACTTTAGATGAAAAATGGAAGTTGCTCGCAAAAGCAAGTGTATCCTTTCTTTCTCAAGATTACCTATCGCTTAAATTTCCGGTAAACTTTACCAAAGATAATTTCTATATCAACGGTCGCGTTATTGCTAACCCAACTTTGATTAAGGAAATTCAAAATTTAAGTAATGGTGAAGGAATTACTGGCAAGGATGAAAATGAGATTATTGCTTTTAGGAGTTCTAAAGCATTTTTAGACAATAGTGAATTTCTAAGTGAACTTGAATTTACAAAATGTTCAAGCGAGTTTACAATGGTTAATTACTCCTATGATTTATTTACTTTAAATGATCAGGAAATTCGAAGTGATTTTAAACTGCTCACTAAGAATAAAAAAAGCCAAGCTCTATCAGCCACCAATACATTAATTGGCGATGATGTTTTTGTTGAAGAAGGTGCATATGTTGAGGCCTCTACACTTAACTCAAAAGAAGGACCTATCTACATTGGCAAAAATGCTCAAATACTAGAAGGAAATTTAATACGCGGGCCTCTGGCCTTATGTGATCATGCTACCCTTAAAATGGGTGCTAAAATATACGGAGCAACTACCATTGGGCCCTATTGTAAGATAGGTGGTGAAGTAAGTAATGTTATTTTCCAATCCTATAGCAACAAAGGTCATGATGGTTTCCTAGGCAATTCTGTAATTGGAGAATGGTGTAATCTAGGTGCTGATACTAACAGTTCCAACTTAAAAAATAACTACGCTCCCGTTAAACTTTGGAATTATGAAACAAAGCGGTTCACCAATACTGGAAAACAATTCTGTGGCTTAATTATGGGCGATCATAGCAAGTGTGGAATCAATACCATGTTTAATACCGGCACCGTAGTTGGAGTAAGTGCAAACATTTATGGAGCTGCATTTCCAAGAAACTTTATTCCCTCTTTTACTTGGGGTGGAGCAACCGGATTTTCTACCTATGCCATTGGCAAAGCATTTGAAACGGCGAAAAAGGTGATGGAACGCAGAAGTATAGAGCTAAACGATATAGAAAAAGACATATTAAAACATATTTTTGAAGCCTCTTCTGAACATCGGTTTTGGGAGAACAAACCAATGAACGTATGAGACAGAAAATAGTAGCAGGAAACTGGAAAATGAATCTTGACCTTGATGAAGGTAAGGAGTTACTAATAAATATTTTAGATAGTGACATCAATGACAACATGCAATGTGTTATTGCACCACCATTTATTCATTTGAGTAACTTCAAGCAAATGCTTTCACACACCAAATTATCATTAGGTGCTCAAAATTGTCATCAACAAGATTCTGGTGCTTATACTGGTGAAGTTTCTGTACAAATGCTAAAGAGTGTAGGTGTTGAATATGTTATACTTGGTCACAGCGAAAGAAGGGAATATTACAACGAGGATAGTTTAGGTATAGCCTTTAAGGTTAATAACGTCATCAAGCACGGACTTCGTCCGATTTATTGCTGTGGTGAGTCGCTTGCACAACGCACCGAAGGAGAGCATTTTGAAACGATTCGTGTTCAAATTAAAAACGGATTATTTCAACTTAATGAAATGGAACTGTTGAATTGCATAATAGCTTATGAACCAATTTGGGCTATCGGCACGGGTGAAACAGCATCTCCTGCACAGGCTCAAGAAATTCACGCATTTATTCGAAAGACTATTGCTCAAGAATACGGTGAACTAGTGGCGAACAATATATCAATATTATACGGTGGCAGCGTTAAACCGGGAAATGCGGTGGAATTATTCAACTGCCCAGATATTGACGGTGGTTTAATTGGTGGAGCTGCCTTGGACGCAGAGAGCTTTGTAGCTATCTGTAACAGCTTTTAGAATAAATATCCTAGCGATAGTGCCAATTGATCCATTGGCTTAAAAGAAAAGCGTGTATCAACGTTTTCTCCTGGAGCAGAATATTCTTGTAATACTACATTGAAATTAGCTCTTGATTCAAAAGACAATCGAATATTATGAAAAGGTTCATAAGATATGCCTGCAATAGGCTTTAATCCTAGATTCCAATAGTATCCATAATATGTTTCATTTGACTTTCTATTAAACTCCGAATTATAATAAGCATCGGTTGCTACATATAGTTTTAGGTCT
>CBDUEX010000062.1:0-7345 GCA_965366305.1 uncultured Bacteroidia bacterium
TTGGAGCGGATATTTCTTAATATTCTGTTAATTTTTCTAACTTCGCACCCTTATTATTTAGATCAATGAAAAAAACATTTATACTTCTTATTGCAAGCATATTCTTATTCGCTTGTAACAATTTAGATAATAGTGATGGTTATACTACAGATTCAGCTGAACTATCTTCAGATGTCGCATCAGCTATAGAAAAAGATACTATTTCAACTACTAAAAAACTTCAAGACACAACAACTAAAACAAATACAAAAATGGATAATGGACTTTATGCAAAAATGAATACTTCAAGCGGAAGTATTCTAATTCAATTGGAGATGGAAAAAACTCCTGTAACAGTAGCAAACTTTGTAGGCCTTGCAGAAGGTAAAATAGAAAACAAAGCTAAAGCGTTAGGAGAACCTTACTTCGACGGACTTACTTTTCATAGAGTTATTCCAGATTTTATGATTCAAGGTGGAGACCCAATGGGAGTTGGAAGCGGAGGACCTGGATATCAGTTTAAAGATGAATTTCATCCAGAATTAAGCCATTCGTCAGCAGGTATATTATCGATGGCGAATGCAGGACCAGGAACAAACGGAAGTCAGTTCTTTATTACAGTTAAACCAACACCATTTTTAGATGGTAGACATACGGTATTTGGAAAGGTAGTAGAAGGCGTTGAAAACGCAATTGCAATCTCACAAGTGAATAGAGACGGTCGCGACATGCCACTACAACCTGTTTTTATTAAATCTATAGAAATTATTAGAGTTGGAGAAGCAGCAGAAAAATTTGATGCTGCTAAGACGTTTCAAAGCTTGAAGTAATGCAAACGGTAGATTCTTTCAATTTTAAAAACAAGCGTGCTTTAATTCGGGTAGATTTTAATGTTCCCTTAAATGATGCCTTCGAAATTTCGGATGATAGTCGAATGACGGCCGCATTGCCTACCATTCAAAAAATATTAAAGGATGGCGGTTCGGTGGTGTTAATGTCTCATTTAGGCCGACCAAAAAACGGACCTGAAGCAAAATTTTCGCTGCATCATTTGGTTGCTCATTTATCTAAAATTACTGGCGTTTCAGTTTTATTTTAAGACGGGGAAAAAGCTCTATCTAAAAGTGCCTCATTGGCCAATGGAAGTATCCTCCTTTTAGAAAATTTACGTTTTTACAAGGAAGAAACTGCTGGTGACAAAGAGTTTGCAGGTTTGTTGTCTAAACATGGCGATATTTATGTAAACGATGCGTTCGGCACTGCTCATAGAGCACATGCTTCTACAGCTATAGTAGCTCAGTTCTTTGATAAAAAGTGCTTTGGGTATCTTATGGCCAACGAGGTAGCAAATGCTAAAAAACTTATGAGTAATCCTGAGCGACCATTTACGAGCATAGTAGGAGGTGCTAAAGTGAGTGACAAAATCTTAATTATTGAAAACTTACTAAACATTGCAGATCATATCATAATTGGTGGTGGAATGGCATACACATTTAAAGTTGCACAAGGTGGAACTATTGGAAACTCACTGTTTGAAGAAGATAGAGTTTCTACTTGTAAAGAAATTCTTGAAAATGCGGCGGCAAAAGGTGTTCAAATTCATTTGCCAGAAGACAGTGTAGTTGCTGACAACTTTAGCAACGATGCCAATACAGCTGTTTGTGACAGCGACAAGATACAAAACGGATGGATGGGGCTAGATATCGGAGAAAAGGCCGTGGAAGCCTTCTCTGACGTCCTCCATAAGTCCAAAACCATATTATGGAACGGGCCAATGGGTGTTTTTGAAATGTCGAAGTTTGAAAACGGAACTAAATCAGTTGCACAAGCCGTGGCCGATGCTACACGTAGCGGTGCTTTTTCTTTAATTGGAGGTGGTGATAGCAGTGCTGCAGTTAAGAAATTTGGTTTTACAAACGACGTAAGTTACGTATCTACAGGAGGCGGAGCTCTTTTAGAATATTTTGAAGGCAAAGAATTGCCTGGTATACAAGCAATTGAAGGGTAAATCTATCCTTAATTATACTTTAAAAGGAATCTAACTTTAGGTTCCTTTTTTATTGTTAGAAATTGCGGTATTAAATCTTGCTACATAGGTGTGATAGACCCAAATAATTGAAGCATCTATAACACTTTTGAGAACTGCTCCAGGCAATAACTCTAAACAGGTTTCCAAACCCTTGTTGAATGCCCCAGCAAAAATGCCAACCCCAAAAGAACCTAGAACCAAAATAATCACGTGAATTTGAATAAAGAAGCTTAATGAACTATAAAAATCGGGAGATACCGGCTTGGTTACTGCCGCTGCTGCTACAAACCCAATAAAGAAACCTAAAGGCCAAGAACTAAAATAAGACCATCCTGCTCCTCCGTTAAAAACGGGTAATCCTAAAATGCCTAAAAGTAGGTAGGATAGAATCATAGCCAGTTTCCAATTACGGGGCAGAAAGTAATATGCTAATCCCAAAAATAATGTCTGCAGCGTAAACGACACGAGGCCTCCAAGATCAATGTCTAGTTTTGCCCCTGCAATCAGTAAAAACAAAAAAGCAACTGCTAAAAACAGTTGCTTCCATGTTAAATTTAGTTTGTTATTAAGATTTGTTTTGATCTGCATAATCAAAAACTTTCTTTAAAATATCTGTTGTTCTTGCCATAGGGTTTTCACGAATGTTGTTCTCCTCTTTTCTTACTTGGCTAAATAACGCATCCATTGCTTTATCTGTAACATAATCATTCAAATCAGTTTCAACACTTTTACCCAAAACCATATTGTATGCACTCGATACTTTAGTCCATGGGTCATTAATGTTTACTTTATCCAAAGATTCTTTAATCACAGGAGTAAATTTACTCTTCAATTGAGCCGAAGTTACTCGTTTAAGATATTCTGTAGCAGAACCTTCACCGCCAGTAACAATACCGATAGCATCTTTAATACTCATTGATTTAATTGCATTTACAAAAATTGGTTTTGCCTCTGCCATCGCATTTTCAGAACCTCTGTTCATTGCAGTTACAACTCTATCTAAATATGGACCTGCAAGAGCGTTAGCAATAGGATTGCTGCGTATTTGCTCTTCCGCATCTTGAATTTCTTGAGGCATAAAAATTTTATATGCTGCATTTTTCAAAAAACCATCTTGTTTACCCAGAAACGATGTTCCATTATTTACACCAAATTCTAAAGCTTGCTTTAATCCAGAAACAGCCTCACTTTCAGTAATCTTGTTTATTGTGTTGGCAGTTTCAAGAACTTTAATAAGTTCAGAACATGAAGTCAGGGAGAGGGTTAATACTAATGCTAAAATTGTGTTTTTCATTTTGTTAATTGTTTATGTTAATCAGTTAATTAATTTCAAAAATAATGCCGTTTCCCTATGGATAAAGAAAACTTTTATAAATCACATCCATAATATCGGTTCTAACGCCCTCTCGAATCAGCTTTCTGTTTTCTTGAGTTGGATAAACGCGGTTCGAAAGAAAGACATAAATGAGATCATATTTTGGGTCTACCCATACCATGGTGCCAGTAAATCCGGTGTGTCCGAAACATAATGTCGATGCATAATCTGAAGCTGGATTCACTCGTGATCTATTCGTTTCAGGTTTGTCCCAACCTAAACCTCTTCTTGAATCACTTGCTTGCCTCTTTGTAAACTCATTAATGGTTTCTTCTTTCAAATACCTTACATTATTGTATACACCTTTGTTTAGTAACATCTGCATTAAGGCTGCTAGCGATTCTGCATTTCCAAATAATCCTGCATGTCCACTTACACCTCCCAACATTGCTGCAGCTGGATCGTGCACGTTTCCATGTACTAATCCTTGTCGCATATCAGGGCTTAATGAAGTTGGTACAATACTCGATTGATCAAATTTATTTAAGGGTAAAAAAGTCAATCGTTCGATCCCCATTGGTTCATAATAAATAGCATGCACATAATCTTCAAACGATGATCCTGTAACTCTTTCAATAAGTTCTTTCATTAGTATCATCCCAAGGTCACTGTACTTATACTTGCCTCTTGTACCTAATTTTGAGTCAAATATTCGTTGTAGAATGTGTTGTTTGTAGTCGTTGAGCATATATAATCCATTGCCCACATAAACAGTGTGTACCTCTGTTGGCGTTTTAGAATACACAGAGTCATAAATATTTACATCCTTCGTAGTTTCATAATAAAACGGTATCCAATCTTTTAATCCGGATTTATGCTCTAACACCATTCGAATGGTTAAATATGCCTTATCTGTTTCGTAAAGTTCTGGAAGATACTTCGCCATTTTATCATCTAACGATATTTCACCATCTTCAACTAACTTCATTAGTGTGATAGTTGTAGCTGCCACTTTTGTGATTGAAGCTAAATCATATAAGTCAGAATTTTCAACTTGCTGTGTACTAGAAAAGGTATGCTTTCCAAAACTTTTATCGTAAACTATTCTTCCATTCTTGGCTACTAATACCTGACAACCAGGAGTTGCACCAATATTGATAGCATTTTTAGCTATCTTATCTATTTGACTTAGTCGTGAGCTTGACATTCCAACTTCTTCTGGAATTGCAGTATTCAGTTCACTTATGGGGTAAGTGGTAACTCCCATTTCTGCTTGATACTCTCCAACAGAAATTGGTAATAGTCCATTTACTCCAATTACACCAAAGATGGCTTGAGCCGCTTTAACGTGATGAGCCGATAAGTCTTCGTAGGCCATTAAAACCGAACTTTGATTCGCGAAACTTTTAAGGTTATAAGGATTTCCAAAATTTACCAGCAGTGTTTTAGTTGCAAGATTTGCTTGTCTCACAAACTCTGCTTCTTGCTGTGTTATACCGTATGATGGCGGGTACTTACTGGTTTTATGAATGCTAATTATGGCAACATCATAATTACTTAATTGGCTTTTTACAGCTGCAAATTGTGAAAGTGTTGCATTCTTGCTAATGCTTACAAATTTGCTGACTCCAAATTTTGATAGTTCTGTTTGAAACTGAGGCTTTGCCCCTGACCCTATTGCAATAGATATGATTTTTTTGTCCGCCTTCTTATTAATTGGCACTATAGTATTGTCATCTTTAACAAGACATAATTCTTGTTCTACCAATTTATAGTTGACATGTTGAGCACCTGTGTTATTTAAGTCAGCATCAATGTTGTTTTCGTTTATGGGCTTAAACTGATGCAATCCCATAGCGTGTTTGTAGTTTAAAATCTTCAATACTTTACCCCAAACATAGTCTTCACTAAGTCTTCCCTCAGCCATTGCTTTTTTAATTAATCGTGTAGCTTTAGGAATATCTCCTGGCGACAGTAGCACATCATTTCCAGCCATTAAAGCTTTTAGTTCAAGCTCTCCATCTGGATGATACTTTGCAACTCCTTGCATATTCAATGCATCGGTAAACGATAAACCAGTGAATCCCATTTCACGTCTAAGGACACCATTTATAGCCTTATCAGATATGCTCATTGCAATATTTTTTCTATTATCAATAGCGGGAATAAACAAATGAGCAGTCATCACAGACATTACGCCTTTATTAATTAAATACTCAAAAGGCTTGAATTCCACACTTCTCAGTCTTTCCATACTATGGTTAATTACTGGTAAGTCTTTGTGTGAATCCACATCCGTGTCTCCATGTCCTGGAAAATGCTTTGCACATGCTATAACACCTGCATCTTGCATACCTGAAGCGTAAGCCCACCCTTTTTTACTTACATTCATTGGGTTTTCCCCAAAAGATCTATAATTAATTACAGGGTTATTAGGATTGTTATTTATATCAATAACCGGTGCAAAATTTACGTGAATACCAAGACGCTTGCACTGTCTTCCAATTTCTTTTCCCATGTCATAAATTACCTCTTCGTTTTGAATACTTCCAAGACCCAATTGGTATGGATAAGAGATGGTATTAGACAAACGCATGGCCAAGCCCCATTCCCCATCAATCGCAATTAGCAATTTAGTTTTAGAAAGTTCTTGAAATTTATTGGTTAATTTAACTTGTTGAACAGGATCTCCTTTGAAAAAAATAACACCACCAACCTTGTAGTCATTAATCATTCGTTCTACCTCTGCTAAATGCTTTGCACCATAAGTAGGACGAGCTTCAATCATAAAGAGTTGAGCAATTCTTTCGTCCGTAGACATGGAATCAAACGTATTTTCTGCCCACGTCTTATTAACCACATTTGGGATATTACTTGGCGGTGCAAATAATGTAGATGTGGTTAATAGTAAAAAAAATATTACTGTGTGTTTAAGCATTTGTACCATATGTATCCCAAAAAATATTCCTGAATACAAAAAAGCAGCTAAATGCTTGAATATCAGATAATACAATCCGTTTACTTATAAACGTAACTGTGGTATAATTAGTACAGAAAAAAGCAGTTTGCCTAAGCCAACTGAGGATTACCCAATTTTCTAAGGAAAATAAGGTGTGATTTGAAGGCTTCGGTAAAGGTTACAAATTCCTGATAATCAATTTGATACTTCGCTGCAGTTTCTTTTACAATCTTGTAAAGCTTAGGGTAATGTGCATGCGAAATATTAGGAAAAAGATGGTGTTCAACTTGAAAATTTAAGCCACCACAAAACCAAGTAATTATCTTATTGTTTACTGCAAAATTGAAAGTGTTTTTTATTTGATGAACAGTCCATTCATCTTTAGTAACTCCGTCAAATTTATCGTGATTAGATAAATCGAATTTATCGACAACATGAGCCATTTGGAAAATAAGCGATAAAATCATTCCTGCCGTAAACTCTATGGCAATAACACCAATAATTACCTGCCACCAAGCAGCATCTAATACCAAGATTGGTAAAACGATCATATAAAAGACATACAATAGTTTAAAGAAGATAATCCCCGCTATTTCTTTAACCTTCTTCATTCCCTCATTCTTGTTTAACCCTCTAGCTCTATACTTTTTATAGGCAGCGGCATCTGCAAAGAACCAACCTAAGGTTAAGAAACCATAAAAGAACGTCCAATAGATATGTTGAAATTTATGAACTTTTTTAAGTGGTGCATCAGGTGTAAAACGAAACAAGCCTTTACCATCCACATCTTCATCGTGTCCATGAATATTGGTGTAAGTGTGGTGAAGCTTATTGTGCTGATTAATCCAATTACTTGAACTCACTCCTAAAACATCTGCTGTTTTTCCAAAAATTTTGTTTACAGTTTTGTTTTTAGAAAAGGATCCATGATTAGCATCGTGCATAACACCCATACCAATACCTGCTTTTGCAATTCCCATAAGAACACAAATAAGTAGCATTGACCAAAGCGGCAGCCCTAGCGTCAGAATAACGATATAAGAACCAAAAAAAGTTACTAGTA
>CBDUEX010000063.1:0-7333 GCA_965366305.1 uncultured Bacteroidia bacterium
AGTCGTCCCAGGCGTCAGTCCAATAGCTGTCGGCAACCTGGCCGGATAGTAATACACTCTTCATGTAATCTTTTTGTGCCTGTGAAACTTCAACAGTATGCAAGAAGTCGAGTAAAGCATCTATGAAATTTGCGGGTATTCTAACCGTTGCATTGTCAAATAGTTTTGCAAATTTCAATGGATCAATACGCAAACTAAATCCGCCTATGGTGTACCCATAAGAGACTAACACATCGGTTATTTTATTTCTATTTGGAAGTGTGTCGGAATTAATCCAAAGCTCATGATATTGAGGTATTTGGTAATATGCTGCCCACCCCGCAACACTTGGCGGATCACCAATATCTTGTTGTTGAATAGCCCCTGCATAATAAATTAGATTCCAGCAATCGTATTGATTTACATATGAACTTGAATCTGGAAAATCAACCTCAAACAAACGGCATAGACCAGATGAGAATTCAACTGGACTTTTAATTAATGCACCTCTGTTTGCAACATCATAAAAGTGTTCACTTTTAAACAAGGCTTCTAATACAGGTTTAATCTCGTAACTGTTATTTCTGAAAATTGCAGCCAAAGGTTCTATAACATTCGTTTCAGTTGCACTATCTATATCGTAATAGATAAAATAACGGTACAGTTTTCGAACAAGATGTTTTGAAACCTCATCTTGATTAAATATCATATCGATTAGGCTGTCAAGTTCATCAGCACCTGCAGCTCCAGTTTGACCAGTAATCGTGGTTGAGTTATAGAAAGTGGAGAATGTCTTGTTGGTGGTATCGTGTCTGTTTGCATCAAAATAAACTGATCCATCAGATTTATTTACTCTCCATCCTGTAAGAACTTTTGCTCCTTCAATAACGTCCGTTTCTGTATATTGAGAATTCGGCCCTTTTCCGAGCGTAAAGAGTTCTTGCAATTCACGAGAGAAATTTTCGTCGGGAGCAGCTTTTGTATTTCGTTCACCGTTAAGATAAACCAACATAGCTGGATCGAGACTAATATCTTTTACCAAACTCTTAAAGTTTTTTAAGCAATCGGCTCTTAACAATGCGTTATTAGTATAAGCGAAATTTGCCCATGCATACACATTGGTTTCGGTAGAGAAGTGATTTGCCCAAAATAAAACCATTTTCTCACGAATGGTTCGATCTTGATTAATTATTTGTCCAGTCCACCAACGCTTAAACGATGAACGACGAACGCCATTCAGTAATCCGTTATAGTTTCCAACCCAAGTTTGCCCTGCTGCAATTACAGGATCAGCAGTACTGTCATTGTAATTGTTAATAGGAGGTGAGGGAGGAGTATAATCGATAGTTAAAATTTCATCTACGGCTTGAGCCATAGTTTTTGTCTCGAAATAATCGACATCTGTTAGTTTTGGGCCAAAATGAGTTCTTCTCAATAAGTGAAGAACTTCGGCTCTTCCAAACGTACCTGTATACGCGGAAATACCCGAATTGGTTCGTGCTTTTTGTGTAGTTGCCATGGTTTGTATTCTATATTTAGTCTAAGAAACCTTCTAAAGGTTGCTTAGGAAATTAACTTTTTATTCTACCTGCCAAATAATTTGCCCAAAAGGCCTCCTATTCCGCCAGATCGCTGCGTTTTATTGTCTGTAAGTCCGCCAACCACATTTAGGATATCACCTAAATCTAGTCCGGTACTTTGGTCAGATTCTCGGGTTAGCCCACCTAATAAATCCGATATACTTCCAAGATCAAAACCTTGGTTATTGTTGGTTCTTTTTTCTCGCCCTAAATAACCCATAATAAGAGGAGCTGCAATTTTTAAAAGCTTCGAAATTTGAGAACTATCTAAGCCTGTTTTTGCACTTAATCCACTCTCAACAACAGGCTGGTTTCTGCCCAATACGTGCCTTAAAATTCCTTCTCCAGGTCCTTGATTGTAATTTCCAATAAAGTCTGTAATGTTATCTAAGATGCTACCATCATGATCTGAATCTAAAGCACTAAAAATTCCATTGGCACCAGATTCTGTTTTAGAATTAGTAGCCATAGCACCTAGAAGTGTTGGTATTATACCACTCAATGCCCTTGTCGTTTGATCTTCATCTGCTCCAATTTGCCTTGAAATATCTTGGATGCCTTGATGGCCTATTTGACCTAGTAGTTGATTTGAAATGTCACTCATTATAATCTTATTCTTGCAAAGAATAATGCCGAAATATACTATTTTATTAGCACAATTGCTAGGACTATTGTGTATAAAGCGTAGGGATGTCCTGTTTTATAAATTACCTTAGAATTGTAAATTCACTCCTAACAAACAATAATCTGCTTAAGTAGATCAATTAAAGGAAGCAGAATTCCCTCAATTTACATAGCAACAGCCTGCATTAAGTATCCGCAAATAAGGGCACCGTACGTGCCTAGTGCGTATCCAAGAACAGCGAGTAAAACTCCCACAGGAGCTAATGATGGATGAAATGCTGCGGCTACCACTGGAGCAGAAGCTGCACCTCCAATATTTGCTTTGCTACCAACTGCCAAGAAGAAAAATGGAGCTCGTATTAGTTTTGCCACAATCACTAATAAAATTACATGCACCAACATCCATGTAAGTCCCACCAAGAATATTGCAGGGTTATCAAATATGGCAGTAATATTCATTTTCATTCCAATGGTAGCAACCAAAATATAGATGAAAACACCGCCGATTTTTGAAGCACCAGCACCTTCGTAATTTCTTAATCGCGTAAAACTAAACATGATTCCTAAGGTTGTGGCAATTACAATTAACCAGAAGAAACCTGAACCTAGACTAAAAGTCTCTGCGAGATAAGGTGAGTTCTCTTTAATCCATGGGGCAAGGTTATCCGCAACAAGATGTGCAACGCCTGTAGCTCCTAATCCCAATCCTAATATCACCATAATATCTGTAAAACTTGGAATACGGGCGATTTTTTGACTGAATTCGCTCATTTGATTTTTAAGTTTAGTGACTGCTGAAGAGTCTGCTTTAAAAAAGCGATCTATTCTTTCACTTTTACCAACACCTAATAACAGAAAGAACATCCAAACTTCCGCAACGATAATATCTACTGTAATCATCATAGAGTACATGCTTCCAGATATTAAGTTTTTGTCTCCATCTTTAAATATTTCAAACATGGCTGCCTGGTTTGCACCACCACCTATCCAACTTCCGGCAATGGTTGTCATGCCACGCCAAACTTCATTTGGAGATGCACCCCCAACTACGTCGGGTGAGATATATGAAAAGATTAATATGGCGATTGGACCACCAATAATTACACCAATGGTTCCAGTAACAAACATGATAAGTGCTTTTGGACCAAGATTAAATACTTCTTTTAAATTTATACTGAGCGTGAGCAGCACTAAACTCGCTGGTAACATATAACGTGATGCTACAAAATAGAGTTGCGATTTGCCAATATAAGGGTCAAGTAAATCATGACTGATTTCATTTTTTAATACAAAGTTTTTGAAGTCTTTAAAGGATGCAATGCCACTTAAATCAAATCCCTGAGATGTGAGCATTTTCATTGCACCATCCATGTCTACCCACATAGGCGAAATAATTCCCAATGTACTAAAGAGGGAAGGAAGGAAATAGCACATCAGAAGTGCCGGAATAATTTTATAGAACTTTTTTGCCTTAGGCAGCTCACTACTCCAAAATACGAGCATAAGCAGGGTAATTAAAATTCCAAATACCACCGCATCATTGGTGATTAAAGGTATATCCGATACAACTTCTTCCATTTTTAAATTTTATTGAATTCACAAAACTAATTATTTAAGCGAGCAATAAAATATTGGGCTAAATGAGAAGTTTAGCCTTCGAAAGAAATGTAAGTTTGAATTTATTAGAATAGTAATTCAGATGTTATCTGAAAATTCTTTTTCGTGTTCTACCACGTTTTTTGAATTTAGGAGTTGTCCCTTTATTGCTAATCCAACTGTTTTGGAATGCACAACTGGTGTTGTAGTTTCCATATTTTCCAGCTTGGCCAAGTGGTATTTCTAGTTTTAAACCAAATAGGAAGTAATTGTCAAAATTATTTGGATTGCCACGTTCTTTTCCAATTCTACCAACACCATCTTCGTTATTGGATGGATTAGAGAAGTGAGCTGCAGCAACACCTGCATTTGCAAGTATCAAATTGGTATCTGCATAAACGGTAGAAACGTCATCTAAATAATCTGTGAATGATTTTCTCAATGAAACATCAATTGCGATGTTCATGCCATTGCGAAGAGCGAATCTTTTACCGAAACCAAAAGGGATAACAGGTGAAAACTTTTTATAAGGCTCGCGAGTAGGGTCAATGTTTTGACCTTCTGTGCCCAATGGTCTTAAATCGTACCATATGCCATTCCATTCAGCCATAGGCTTAAAGAATGTAACACCGCCTCCCACATTAAAGTATACGCCAGCTAATCCGGACATCGTTTTTGGAAAAGTGTATTGAAGTTTAAAGTTGGTTTCAATTAAGTCGGTTCGAACATGAAGCATTCGGTACTTTCTGTCCCAATCTGTTTCAGAATCATTTGCAGACAATCGCGAATAGAATGCATTAACACCCATGCTAAATCCTTTACCATTGTTCCAATCTAAACCACCACCTATTGCGTATCTAATGTCGCTGTAGTCAATGTCAGAAGGGTCGTTTGATCCATAAAAATCCTTACCTCCTAAATCACTTAGAAAGGTTGCAGAAGAAAGCATAATGTTAGCGTTCCAATAAGGTTTTTTATAACCTCTTTGTGCGAAAGAATTGGTTGAAAATGCGATAACGATTAGAAGTGCAAATAATTTCCTCATTTAGTTCAAAATTAAACGTGTAGTAGTATGCAAAAATAGCAAATTATCACCACAATGAAAATTGCCGTCAGAACATTACCCCTCATAGGTATCTAAGTGTCTCTAAAACAAAGGTTTGCGAAGTGTACACTTTCTGAATTGCCTGTGGTTAATTATGATTAATAAGTAATAAACTCTTACATTTAACTACTGTGATTTACCATGGCAAAGAGGAATAATTATTCGAAAGCGTTATAAATTGTAAACTTAAATTAAACATCAATGTAATAAAATCAGAAAAAAATAACTTTGCGACTCATTAATTGACCGATGTATAAAGAAAATTTTGCTGACAGACACAATAGTATTTCAAGCTCAGAAAAGACTGATATGCTAAAAGCGTTGGGATACAGTGATGTAGAACAACTAATTTCACAAACCATACCAAATGAAATCAGATTAGAATCTGAATTGAACTTAGATGACCCATTAACGGAAGTTGAGCTTTTAGAAAAGCTTGGTAAATTGGCTTCAATGAATAAGGTTGCCAAGAGTTACATCGGTGCTGGTTACTACAATACACATACGCCAAAAGTGATTTTGAGAAATATTCTTGAAAATCCAGGATGGTATACCCAATATACACCTTATCAAGCTGAAATTGCTCAAGGACGTTTGGAAGCATTATTGAATTTTCAAACCATGGTAATGGACTTAACGGGTATGGAAATGGCAAATGCGAGTTTATTAGATGAAGCAACAGCAGCTGCCGAAGCAATGGCAATGCTATTTGCATCTAAGCCTAAATCTAATGGAGCAAAATTCTTAGTTTCCGATAAAGTGTTTCAACAAAGTTTAGATGTTCTTGCAACAAGAGCAACTCCTATGGGGATTGAAATAGTGGTAGGTGATGTATTTAACACTCCATTAAACGAAGAATACTTTGGTATCTTGGTTCAATATCCAAATGTTGAAGGAGACGTAGAAGATTATTCAAGCCTTTGTTCATCAGCTAATGAAATGGGTGTAAAAGTTGTAGCGGCTGCTGATTTATTGGCTTTAACTTTACTAACTCCTCCAGGAGAGTGGGGAGCAGAAGTTGTTGTGGGAACGACTCAACGATTTGGAATTCCAATGGGATTTGGTGGCCCACATGCAGCATATTTTGCCACAAATGAATCATATAAAAGAAAGCTTCCAGGTCGAATAATTGGAGTTTCACTTGATTCAAATGGAAACAATGCATATCGCATGGCATTGCAAACACGAGAACAACATATCAAGCGTGATAAAGCTACGAGTAATATTTGTACCGCTCAAGCCTTACTAGCCATAATGGCTGGGATGTATGCAGCATACCACGGTCCAGTTCGACTAAAAAAGATTGCGACTAAAACAAATCAGCTTACTTCTATTTTACGAAATAATCTCCTGAAATTAGGGTATGACGTTAGAAATAAGTCTGCATTTGATACCATATCAATTTCTACAACAAGCGATTTACACGCTAAACTAAAATCAACGTTAGAGCCAAAACTTATTAATTTATATTATTCAGATGGCTATGCAAGCATTAGTTTTGATGAAACAACAGAACTGCAAGATGTTGAAGAATTAGTTGGTTTGTTAGCTGAAATTAAAGGCAGCTCATCAAGTCTTGACACTACAACATCAGCAATGTGGGATTCTAAATTCAATAGAACTTCTTCGTATTTAACACATCCAGTGTTTAATACTTATCACACAGAACATGAGATGTTAAGGTATCTCAAGTCATTAGAAAACAAAGATCTTTCACTTGCTCATTCCATGATAGCATTAGGAAGTTGTACAATGAAGCTGAATGCTACATCAGAGATGATTCCAGTAACTTGGGCCGAATTTGCAAACATTCACCCATTTGCTCCTAAAAATCAGGTAGAAGGATACATGGAGGTTATCAATGATTTAGCAAAAGATTTGAGCGAGATTACCGGTTTTGATTCAATGAGTTTACAACCAAACGCAGGTGCTCAAGGAGAATATGCAGGGCTCATGGTAATTCGTGAATATTTTAAGGCAAATAATCAAGAACATAGAAATATTGTAATTATTCCAGAATCAGCTCATGGTACCAACCCAGCAAGTGCGGTTATGGCAGGCATGAATGTGGTTGTAATTAAATGCCACCCGAATGGATATATTGATTTAAATGACTTGAGAGAAAAAGCTGCTTTACACAAAGATAACTTAGCAGCAGCCATGATTACCTATCCTAGTACCAATGGTGTTTATGAAGAAACAATCAAAGAAATTACCAAGATAATTCATGACTTTGGAGGTCAGGTTTATATGGATGGAGCAAATATGAATGCACAAGTAGGATATACAAATCCTGCTAACATTGGTGCAGATGTTTGTCATCTAAATTTACATAAAACCTTCTGTATTCCACACGGTGGTGGAGGACCAGGAATGGGACCTATTGGTGTTGCAAAACACTTAACGCCTTATTTACCAGGGCACAGTCTTGTTCAAATAGGAGATGAAC
>CBDUEX010000064.1:0-7310 GCA_965366305.1 uncultured Bacteroidia bacterium
TTGGGTAAAAAGTTCCAGAAGCCCAAATGTCTGAAAGCTCGATGTCTCTTTTCTGACTGTAGGTAAATAGTGTACAGCTTATTAGTGCTAATAAAAGTAAGTTTCTCATCTTAAATAAATTTGCTTCAATATTAACAGATTTCTTGTATGGATTGGATAGAACAACTTAAAAACTTAATGGGAGATGGAATTATTTCGACAGATTCTGCTTCGCTAGAAAAGTGTTCAAGTGATTATACTGAAGATCTTTCGTTTCTGCCTCATGCAGTGGCAAGTCCAAAAACGGTAAATGATGTTTCCATGATTTTAGCCTTTTGCAATAACCATGGAATACCGGTTACCCCTCGCGGAGCAGGTACTGGCCTAAGCGGTGGCAGCCTGCCTGTTTGTGGTGGTGTTTCTATGGCGATGCATCATTTCAACAAGATTATTGCAATCGATGAAGATAATTTTCAAGCAACCGTAGAGTCTGGCGTAATAAACGAAACGTTTCAAGAAGCTGTAAAAGCCAAAGGATTATTCTATCCTCCTGATCCTGCAAGTAAAGGAAGCTGTTTTCTTGGCGGCAATATTGCACATAGCAGTGGCGGACCTAAAGCATTGAAGTATGGTACAACGAAGGATTACGTGTTGAATTTAGAAGTGGTCTTGCCAAATGGTGATATTATATGGACGGGTGCTGATACATTAAAAAACAGTACCGGCTACAATCTAACCCAATTAATGATTGGCAGTGAAGGTACGCTTGGTGTAGTAACTAAGATTGTTTTTAAGCTATTACCCTTGCCAAAACATGACCTTTTATTATTGGCTAAGTTCAAAAGCATTCATGATGCATGCAAGGTAGTTCCTCAAATGTTTATTCAAGGGATAGAGCCTAGTGCACTGGAACTAATGGAAAGTTCTGCAGTGCAATACGTTCTAGATCATAGCGAAAATATTCAGTTTAAGGTTGAAGAAGAAACCAAGGCCTATTTATTAATAGAAGTGGATGGTAATGATTTAGATAGGCTATTTACAGAATGTGAGCAAATTAATAAGGTATTGGAAGATGGAAATGTGCTGGAAGTACAATTTGCGGATACTGCAGAGCAAAAAGAAAAGCTCTGGAGTATTAGAAGAAGTATTGGCGAAAAAGTAAAGAGTCATAGCATTTACAAAGAGGAAGATACAGTAATAAAACGTGCCTATTTGCCAGAATTAATGAATGCTGTGAAGCAAATTGGAGCCGACTATGGTTTTGAAAGCGTTTGTTATGGACATGCTGGCGATGGCAATCTGCACATAAACATACTGAAAGGCAATATGTCTGATGAAAAGTGGCAGGGAGATCATTTAGAAGAAGGAATTCGTAAAATCTTCCGGATTTGCAAAAAATATGGAGGCACAATAAGTGGAGAACATGGCATCGGTTTCGTGCAAAAAAAATATATCAATGAAGCGTTAAGCCCTATAAACATTGACATCATGAAGGGCATCAAAGGCGTATTTGACCCCAAAAACATACTAAATCCAAATAAAATCTGGACTTGATTCCCGTTTTGGGAATATTTTTTCGTAACTCATTAATTTTCTGATAATTACACTTTTTGGACAACATACCCATTCGTAGGTATATGTAAAATATATCCAAAATATGTCTTGTTTTTTCCGATAATAGGACATTATATTTGTAGCACTACTATTATTAACTACTTATGATACACAAATCAAACAAGTTTGTGTGTTTACTACTTATGCTGCTACTACACATAAGTGCGTTCGCACAAACAAAAAGTGAAAAACTTACGGTTTCTATCGAAATCACATCATTTTCAGACAGTTCTGTTTCTTTCAGTTGGAGTAACTTCAGTATTAACACTACTGACATTTATCGTAAGAAAATTTCTGACGATACTTGGACGCTTTTAACTACAGGAACAACTGCTTCCACGTACACAGACAACACCATTTCAACCGAAGTCGAGTACGAGTACAAATTCAAAGTCAACACTAACGTATCGTCTCCTTCCGAGGCATTTGGATACATTGCTTTTGGCGTAAAAATTCCACAAAAAACAACAAGAGGCGATATTTTATTGCTGATTGACGATCGATTCACTTCCAGTTTAAGTGATGAAATTTTTGCTCTTCAACGCGATTTAATTAGTGATGGTTGGAATCCAATTACTGCAGCTTGCAGCAAAGATTCCTCTGCTAATTGTGTAAAATCAGCCATTGATAGCATTAATAATGTCCAGTCGTTAGAAGCAATTTACATGATCGGACACATTCCCGTTCCATATTCTGGTGTAATTGCTCCAGACGGACACGTTGAACACGTTGGTGCATGGCCAACAGATCTGTACTATGTTTCAACTTCCAGTTCATGGACAGATAATACGGCAAACTACAGCAACTCTTATAGAGCGGACAATACGAATGTACCTTATGACGGTAAGTTTGATGTTTCTTATCTACAAGACGAAGTAACCTGCCCGATATCTCGAATTGACTTCTACAATCTACCATCTGCTGAAAACAGCGAGATAGATATGCTAAGAAACTACTTAAATGAAGCTTCAAAGTATAAAAATGGATTAATCGAAGTAAAAGAAAAAGGATTAGTGGATGACCAAATCCCAAATCATTATGACGGTTTTGCATCTAACGGATACCGAAACTTTGGAAGTCTTTTTGGAGACAGCATTACAAAGTCAAATATGCTAAGTTCACTAGAAGGCGAAACCTACAAATGGACTTATGCTACTGGATATGGTACAGATACCAGCATGAGCGGCATTGGCTCAATTTCTACACTAAAAAATTCAAGTTATAAGGGAATTTTCTCTATGACTTTTGGAAGTTACTTTGGAGACTGGAATACTGAGGATAATTTAATGAGATCGCTTCTTGCCGATGGCAAAATGCTGACTACCTGCTGGGCAGGAAGACCTAACTGGTTTTTTCACCATATGGGATTAAATAATCCAATTGCACTTTCTGCTAAGATGTCGATTGAAAATGGATCTGGTTACAGCCCATTAAACACAACTGAATATGATGTTGCAGGTTACGCTCAAAACAATGTTCACATGGAGCTACTTGGTGACCTTACCCTACGACAAAACTACCACCCTGCGGTTGCAAACTTTGATGTATCGTATGATGCTGATTCAAATTACTTTGAACTAAGTTGGGACCAACCTTCTAATAACAACATTGTCTCTTTTGAGATTTATAAATCACAAGATTCAACCAGTGGATACACCTTGTTGACTTCATTGTCTTCAACTGCCACCACTTATATTGATAGAACAGTAAACACCTTGAACTTCTATTATATCAAATATGTGAGTCTAGATTCTACATTAAGTGGAAGTTATTACAACAACTCAACAGGTTCATTCTATAGAATTGATGCTAGCAACTTAACGAATGCTGCTCCATTACCTGTTCAATTGCTAAACTTTAAAGCAAGTAAGCGTGAAGAAAATGCATTTTTACAATGGTCTACTGCAACTGAAATCAACTTTAGTCATTTTGAAATTGAGAAAAGTTCAGATTTAACCGATTGGGAGGTATTAAAAAGTGTTAACGGAAGCAACACAATGAACCAAATCAACAACTATTCTACATACGATTACAACTTGGGAGTTGGAAAAACGTACTACAGATTAAAAATGATTGATTATGATGGTCATTACAACTATTCTGGCATTGAAGTTTTAGAAACCGAAGCCTTGAAAGTTAATATTTATCCAAACCCAGCTACAACTAACTCGGTAACTATCACATCTGAACGCGATATTTCAGATAAAGATTTTGAAGACATTCGGGTATTTGATTATAGCGGAAGGGATATTCCATATGAAATTGATACCACCAGTGGTAAATTGACCATTGGCGATATAAAAGGAGTTTACTTTATTCACATTTTAGGTGAAACAAAAAGGGTCATTCTTCTTTAAAGACATTCATTGATGTAAGGGTTAATGAAAATTAAGGTAAAAAAAGGGGCTTCGAGCCCCTTTTTTATTTATCCTTTTTACGTGTTATTCCCTTCATTTTGTCATCAGAAGGTCGTTTTCATCGAAAAATATATTTTTTTGATAATTTCTACATAATACTTCCGTTACCTTTACAATACTTTACGTCTTAGATGTAGAGTTCATTAATGAGGGTTAATGGAATTTAAGTTCTAAAAGGAGACACTTTCGAGTGTCTCCTTTTGTTTTAGCTTAATTTAAGCTAGCCTCAAATACATTGTCAAACACAAATTCCTTCTTTTTATTCAAGTCTAATTTAATAGTGCTTTCAGGCTTAATCGTGCCAGAAAGAATTTCTTTACTCAACTTATTCAACACCTCACGTTGCATAGCTCGTTTTAATGGTCGAGCTCCAAATTGTGGGTCGTATCCAATCTCCCCTAACCAATCCAATGCTTTATCGCTTGCCGTGATTGCAATTCCTTGTTGTTTCAACATGCTTTGCAGGCCTTTAAACTGAATATCTACTATACCTCTAATGTTTTCACGTGTTAATGGCTTAAACATCATTATTTCATCAATTCTATTCAAAAACTCAGGTCGAATTGATTTCTTTAATAATTCAAACACCTCCACTTTGGTTTTTGCTTCAATCTCAGTTTCATTTGAATCCGTGATTTCTGAAAAACGTTCTTGGATCAAATGAGAACCAATATTACTGGTCATGATTATAATGGTATTCTTAAAATTAGCCATACGTCCTTTGTTATCTGTTAATCGACCATCATCCAATACTTGTAATAAGATATTGAATACATCGGGATGAGCTTTTTCAATTTCATCTAGAAGAATAACAGAATAAGGCTTACGTCTAACGGCTTCTGTTAACTGGCCACCTTCATCATAACCAACGTATCCTGGAGGAGCTCCTATTAATCGACTTACCGTATGTTTCTCCTGATACTCACTCATATCAATTCGCACCATTGAATCTTCTTTGTTAAAGAGATAGCCGGCCAGTGCTTTTGCCAACTCTGTTTTACCAACTCCAGTAGTTCCTAAGAAAATGAAGGAGCCAATTGGTTTTTTAGGATCTGATAGTCCGGCCCTACTTCTTCGTATGGCATCTGAAATAGCAACAATTGCCTCATCTTGACCAACCACACGTTTATGCAATTCCGATTCCAAGTTCAATAATTTTTCTCGTTCACTTTGCAACATGCTTTGAACTGGGACTCCTGTCCATTTGCTTATTACTTCGGCGATATCTTCACTTGTAACTTCTTCTTTTACTAAAGAGCTATTGGCTTGCTTCTCATGAAGCTCATTTTTTAGCTTCTCAAGCTCTTCTTCTGAACTCTTAATTTTACCATATCTAATTTCAGCAACTTTACCAAAATCACCGGCACGTTCAGCAATATCTGCTTCTTGTCGGAAGTTCTCGATTTCTTTCTTTTTCAACTGAATTCCATCTACTACCGCTTTTTCTTCTTGCCATTTTGCTTTCAATTGATTTCGATCTTCCGACAAATTCGCAATGTCTTCATTTAATACAGCAAGTTTTTTCTCATCCTTCTCTCGCTTGATTGCTTCTCGTTCAATTTCAAGCTGCATAATTTTACGTTCTATTTCATCCAATTCCTCTGGAACAGAATCTATTTCTAAACGTAGCTTAGCCGCTGCCTCATCCATTAAGTCAATTGCCTTATCTGGCAAAAAACGATCGGAAATATAGCGTTGTGACAATTCTACGGCTGCAATTACCGCTTCATCTTTAATTCTAACTTTATGGTGTACTTCATATTTCTCTTTAATTCCACGCAGAATTGAGATGGCGTCTTCGGCATTAGGCTCGTCTACTAAAATACTCTGAAATCTTCGTTCCAGTGCCTTGTCTTTCTCTATATACTTTTGATACTCTGCAAGTGTTGTGGCTCCAATGGCTTTTAATTCACCACGAGCTAGTGCAGGTTTTAAAATGTTGGCTGCATCCATTGCTCCTTCACCACTTGCTCCAGCACCAACCAAGGTATGAATCTCATCAATAAACAGGATAATTTCTCCATCTGCAGATGTAACTTCTTTCACTACTGCTTTTAATCGCTCTTCAAATTCTCCTTTGTATTTAGCACCGGCAATTAAACTCCCCATGTCTAAACTATAAATCTGCTTCGACTTTAAGTTTTCTGGGACATCACCACTTATTACTCGATGAGCCAAGCCTTCTGCAATAGCCGTTTTACCAACACCCGGCTCTCCAATTAGTATAGGATTATTTTTGGTTCTTCTAGATAGAATTTGAAGCAATCTTCTTATTTCCTCATCTCTCCCAATTACGGGATCGAGTTTACCACTCTTGGCCAAGTGATTGAGGTTACGGGCATATTTATTTAGGGCATTGTATTGCTCTTCTGCACTCGCACTCGTTGCTCTACTACCGCCTCTTAATTCTTTAAATGCAGTAATAACATCTTTTACATTTACTCCTGCATCTTTTAACAGATTTGCGATTTGGTCTTTCCCATTCAATAAAGCGAGGAAAATGTGTTCGATAGTTACAAACTCATCATCAAATTCTTTTAAGTAGGTATTTGCTTTTACCAAAACTTGTTGTGACGAATTGCTTAAGTATTGATTGCCATCTCCTGAAACTTTTGGATAGCTGTTTAGTACACTTTCCAAGGCTTGTTCAATTCGTTGACTGTTAGCATTTACTTTTTTCAAGGCATAAGAAATTACATCTTCATCTACCGTAAGCAATGCTTTAAGTATGTGTCCCGTTTCAATAGCTTGTTGCTGCCCTATCATGGCAAGCTCCTGTGCTTTTTGAATGGCTTCTTGACTTTTAATTGTAAAATTTTTAGTGTCCATGTTTTTTTATTGTATTAGGTTGTTCAGTCTTCGATACTCTCCTCGTGCCTCGTCGAACTCAGACTGACAACCTGATAACAAAATTGTTTCGTAATTAGGCTATCATCCAAATACTTCGTCTTAGCAACTTTATCAAAGATGAACATTCTATATCTAACAATTTATCATCCAAACGCTGTTTTAAGCCAAAAAGTCTTAATTGTGAGACAACGATTTGATTTATAAGACATTATGTCTTGATGATGTTCGTCGAAATTTAAATTTAATGCATTTTTGGCACTAAGGCCTTTCTTATACTCTCCTGAGACATTAAAGGTAAAAACTTGTGAGAAACTATAACTGAAGAACGATGTTCTAACCATTCTACAGAATAAATTTGCCGCTTAATGAATCCATTTTTCTCTTCTTACGATACCCCTTTTGGAACTATTCCATTTAGTAAAATAGCAATAGAACATTACAAGCCTGCCA
>CBDUEX010000065.1:0-7211 GCA_965366305.1 uncultured Bacteroidia bacterium
AAGGCAACTTCAATTTCTTCATCCGAGTTCAACTTCCCTAACACATGTTCTACTTGTCGTCCTTGCGGGTAGTCACTACCAGCTCCAAAACGAATTCTATCATATTTTTCTGAACCTAATTGAGCTTGAATGTCTTTTAGTCCATTGTGTCCACCTGCACCCCCTTTTCCGCGAATTCGCAGCTTCCCAACATCAATGGAAATATCATCTGTAATTACCAATACTTGATTTATAGGTACACGCTCTGTTGATATCCAGTGTTTCACGGCTTTCCCGCTCAAATTCATATAGGTAGTCGGTTTGATACAAATAATTTGCTTTCCTCTAAACTTAAATCTGGCAATATTTGCTAATCGACCAGAATCCCACTCTGCGTCGTGGTCTTTCACCCATTGATCCAATACTTCAAATCCAATGTTGTGTCGTGTTCCGTCGTATTCAGATCCAATATTTCCAAGTCCAACTATTAAAAATTTCATATGATCAGGTGCTTTCTTTTTGAACCAGTTAAACATTAATTTAATTGTTTGATTTCCGTTTTTGCTGCCTTCTTAGACGGATAAAGTGAAATCAAGAATCCAAGAATGCTAATGGTAAGTAAGGTTAATATTACATCACCCAATTGTAATTCAACAGGGTAATATTCAACAATGCTATTTTCCATTCTTAGTAAACCGATGTGCTGCTGAACAAGGACTAAAATTACTGCTAATAAAACACCTAGTCCTCCTCCCAATACAGCGATATAGCTTCCTTGCCACAAGAATACTTTCTGAATGGTTCGTTCTTCAGCTCCCATGCTTTTCAAAATTCCAATATCCTTTCTTTTATCGAGTACCAACATAATTAACGAGCCAAAAATATTAAAAGAGGATATAATTAGCACGAGTGAAAGAATTGCATAAGTCAACCACTTTTCACTTTTAAATATCTTATAAATCAGTTCGTTAAGTTCTACACGTGTTTTTATTTCCCATGAATCTCCTAATGCGGATGCCAACTTCTTCTTCACAAGATCTGGGTCAACACCTGATTGTAGGGTAAGCTCAAGACTGGTGATTGATTTAGGGTAGTTTAATAAGCCCTGTGCAAAATCTAGGGAGGTAATAAACACTTCATTATCTACTTCTTCATGAAGCATAAACACGGAGCTGGCTCGAATAAATTCTGTACTTAATGCTGCTTGAGGATTCAGAGAATTAAACTCTACTTCACGATTTGGAACAAAAATGGTAACCAAGTTTTGACTGCCAGGAAATAGATTTAATTTATTGGCAAGTCCTCCTCCAAAAACTCCAAGATTCTGTGTTGAATCTCCTAAGTCAAAGCTGCCTAAAACAATAAGTGAATCGAATTTTGTGCTGTTAAAAAGGCTATCTACACCTTTTATTTTTGCTATTTCTTGCTTGTCGTTATACTTTACAACTACTTTTTCTTCTAAACTTTGAGAAGCAACAGTTACTTCTTCTATAGCTCTAATTTTAGATTGTAAGTCGGTGGAATATTCAAAGGTTTTTCTCCCTTTTGCGGTTATTTTAATTTCTGGATCGTAGTGATTAATGAGGTCTTCAACTATGTTTTCAAATCCGTTAAAAACAGAAAGAATTACAATCATCGCAAAGGCTCCAACGCCAAAACCCAGCATGGCAATTGCCGTAATAATATTTATAGCATTAATCTTCTTCTTGGAAAACAGGTAACGATATGCAATAAATAACGGTAACCTCACCGTGCAAGTTTACTTCAAATTATCGAGTATATTTTCAATACGCTCGGCATTATCCATTGTGGTGTCTAAATAGAAATGCAACTCTGGAATTTTACGAATACGCTTTCCAATTACTTGTGCTAACTGTTGGCGAATTGCCTTCTGATGAAATACAATTGTTTCAACACTTTTGGCTCTATCAGGAGAGTTTAACACCCCAACATATATTTTTGCCAAGCCCAAATCTGCTGTTGCAACTACATCTACAATGGTTATTAATTGACCAGGAAGAATTCCATTACAATATCTTGAAAGTATTGGAGCTAAATCTCGTTGAATAGCTCGAGCTATTTTTTCTTGACGAATTCCCATCTACACTTACTTATCTAAGTGTAAACTCAGTAGATCCCATTTTGTGAGAATCACTGTACACATTTACCGTGTACTTTCCAACGGTCATCCCTTCCGTTTTAGGAATGGAGAAAGAAGAAGACTCATTGCCATTTTGAAAGTTCACTATTTTTTTAACCGTATACAAGCGTTCACCACTATCATAATTAAATGTGCCTGAACCTGCTTTTCCGTTATGTAGCGTACTCTTATTTGGAGTTACAACCTGAAAGTAAAGTGTTTTCTCGCCTTTATCAGCTAAATCGTTATTCCCTAGCGTGAATGAAATTTCAATTTTGTTCAGTTTACTCAGCTTTTCAGTTGTCTTATATTCACCAAATACAGCATCTCTTAAAGGATTTGCATCTATTGATTTAAGAAAGATTCTAGAACCTACTGCTACTTGCTTATCTCTTTCTGAGATAACTTCAGTCATTTCTGCTACCTTTTCTTTCTCGGATTCTACTTGTTTTTGCATCACATAGTTTTCGTCCTTCAAGTATTGGTTCTCTTTCGAAAGTTCTTCAATTTCTTTAGTTAACGCATCTTTGTCTGCACGTAAACTTGCAATCAAATCATTGGCTTTTTTCAATTCAGATTTTGTAAGATTTCCGCTGCTTAGTATTTGCTTAATCTTATACACCTTTGCTTGAATTTCAGCATCTCGAACAGTAATAATGCTGTCTAAGCTTTGATTCTGACCTTTATACTTCTCTAATTCACCTTCAAGTTCAGCTTTAAGAGATTCTAATTCTTGCTTTTCTGATGTTGTTTCAAAAAGCTCTTTTTTAATCTCTTCTTTCTCTTGCTTACCTGTGATAATTTGGTAGATTAATCCTATGTTCAAAGCCAATAAGGCTAAGATCATAATTAACAAATACCTTCTACTTTTCTTATCTTTATTACCCTCTGTTATTGCCATATTATACTATTTTAACTATTAACGTTAATTCTACTGCTGTTTATACAAATTTACTCAAATCAGGAAATAAATCTATTTACTGATTTTGTGCTTTTATTAGATTAAGTGCACTACCCGCTTTAAACCAATCTATTTGAGCTTCATTATAGGTATGGTTCACCTTGATTTCATTGGATGATCCGTCTTTGTGATGAGCTACAATTGTAAGTGGTTGTCCTGGAGTGAATGATTCAAGCCCAATGATGTCGAATGTATCGTTTTCTTGAATGGTATCATAGTCAGATGGGTTAACAAACGTTAGTCCTAACATCCCTTGTTTCTTCAAGTTTGTTTCATGGATTCTTGCAAAAGACTTAACCACAACTGCACGAACACCTAAGTGACGTGGCTCCATTGCTGCGTGCTCTCTACTACTTCCTTCTCCATAATTTTCTTCACCAAATACAATCGAAAAATCTCCTGATGCTTTAATAGCTCTCGCTACTTTAGGAACGCCATCGTATTGACCTGTATATGGATTTAGAATAGTATCTGTTTTATCGTTAAATGCATTAATTGCACCAATTAAACAATTGTTTGAAATGTTATCTAAATGACCTCTATAGGTTAACCATGGTCCTGCCATAGAAATATGATCTGTAGTACATTTTCCTTTTGTTTTAATAAGCAGCTTCAATCCTTTCAAGTCTTTTCCTTCCCAAGGTTGAAATCCTTCTAATAATTGAAGTCTTTTTGAATCTGGATTAACTTTTATTTCTACACCGCTTCCATCTTCAACTGGTGCTAAATAGCCGTTGTCTCCAACATCAAAGCCTCTTGGAGGCAATTCAAATCCTGTTGGTTCATCTAACATTACTGCCTCACCGTCTTCATTAATCAACGTATCGGTTGCTGGATTAAAATCCAACCTTCCTGCAATTGCTATTGCTGCAACAATTTCGGGAGATGCAACAAATGCGTGCGTGTTTGGGTTTCCATCCGCACGTTTTGAAAAGTTTCTATTGAACGAATGAATAATGCTATTCTTCGGTGCATTTTTAGGATCACTGTATCTAGCCCATTGACCAATACAAGGACCACAAGCATTTGTAAATATAGTTGCGTCTAATTCTTCAAATATGTTTAATAATCCGTCTCTATCTGCAGTATATCTTACTGTTTCAGAACCAGGATTAATTCCAAATTGTGCCTTTGTCTTTAATTTTTTATCTACGGCTTGTTTTGCAATGGATGCTGCTCTTGACAAATCCTCGTATGATGAATTAGTACAAGAACCAATTAATCCCCACTCCACTTCTAAAGGCCATCCGTTAGACTCTGCCTTATCTTTCATCTCTCCTACTACGGTATCCAAATCTGGAGTAAAAGGACCGTTTATATGCGGTTTTAAAGTGGAAAGATCTAATTCAATTACTTGGTCAAAATATTGCTCTGGGTTGGCATATACTTCGTCGTCTCCGGTTAAATGTTCCTTAACTCCATTTGCTAATTCAGCAACATCTGCTCTTCCCGTAGCTTTTAGGTAACGTTCCATGCTTTCATCGTAACCAAATGTTGAAGTTGTTGCTCCAATCTCAGCTCCCATATTGCAAATGGTTCCTTTACCTGTGCAAGACATAGATTTTGCACCTTCTCCAAAATATTCAACAATAGCACCTGTTCCACCTTTTACAGTAAGAATTCCTGCTACCTTTAAGATTACATCTTTAGGTGCAGACCAGCCGCTAAGCTTACCTGTTAATTTTACCCCAATTAATTTGGGGAACTTCAACTCCCATGGCATACCAGCCATTACATCAACCGCATCAGCACCACCAACACCAATTGCAACCATTCCTAAACCACCCGCGTTTACGGTATGAGAATCGGTTCCAATCATCATTCCTCCAGGGAATGCATAATTCTCCAATACTACTTGGTGAATAATGCCTGCTCCTGGCTTCCAGAATCCAATTCCATATTTATCAGAAACTGATTCTAAGAAATTAAAAACTTCGTTACTTGTATTAATCGCATTTTGCAAATCTTCATCAGCACCCATCTTCGCTTGAATCAAGTGATCACAATGAACAGTTGTTGGAACCGCTACCTTTGGCTTACCTGCTTGCATAAACTGAAGAAGTGCCATTTGAGCTGTTGCATCTTGACAAGCAATTCTGTCTGGTGCAAAATCCACATAATCTTTCCCTCGAACAAATGCATGCTCTGCATCTCCATCCCATAAGTGGGTGTAAAGAATTTTCTCTGCAAGTGTTAATGGTTTCCCAACTGCCTTTCTTGCCGCATTCACCTTGTTTCCAAGATTACTATAAGTACGTTTTATTAAGTCTAAGTCGAATGTTGTTTGGTTGCTCATGAAGGCTGCAAAGATAACAGGTTATACAAAATTTTGGACATAAAAAAAGGGCTTTTTGCAAAGCCCAAATATCATCAGTGTTTGTTAAGTTAGTTTAGCCTAGGAAAGTAGCTAGTTATAGTTTATCTATATTTTAAATAAATTATTTTCTGAACCTAAACTTAAGCAAAGTTGGGCCTATATAATTTAGCGTTTCCCACAATCGATTAAGACTTTAAATAATGTTGACTAAAATAATATTCAGTTGCTTTAATTTCCTCTCTAATAAAGGATTTAGAAATTCCCAAAAAGCATTTTACTTTCGTCTATAACATTCTCGTTTTCAATGATTTGATAAATATAAAAACCCGAAAGCCCAAATTCATATTCAATTCGTTGATAGGCCTTACTGTCTAAGTTTTTTTCATATACTGGTTGACCAAACACATTGAATATTTTAAGTTCATAAGCACTTTCTTTATTTGGATCTTTAATCTCCACAACTACAAAATTGCTTGCTGGATTTGGATAAACTCGTGTTAAATTAGAATAAGCAGGCATTGGCTCTGTTGGACCAGGCACGTACGTTTTTTGAGCTACAATACCTGAGCGATAAGCAACTAAATTTTGACGCATCAATGCTGCTTGATCGGCCGTAAACATATTTTGACATGTTCCTGGACTGTAATCCATGTAATTTTCAATCTGATCTGGAAGGTCATTTGGTTCTAGAGGAAAGCAGGTATTTTTATTATAATTACATCCTGGGGCATCACTTGAAGAACCTGCTAAAGGTGTGTCGTCTATGAAATCATCATAATTACTATTGCACCTATCATTTTCTGGAGCATCACCCCAAATATGTCGCAGTCCTAAATAATGACCCACTTCATGAACCAATGTTTTATTGCTTGTTAAGGTGGTAAAACTATTTTCTCCGATTGTCTTATAATGAACTACAACGCCTTGTCTATTTGCATTCACATAAGACGATGCAGGCCAATTTGGAGCAGACGTAGGAGGATAAGCAAAGCCTAGTAATAGATCATAACCTAAATATGAAAGATCACAAATCCAGATATTTAAATATCGTTTTGAATCCCAAGCAACACTTCCATACGTTGCCGTTTTAACTTGTTCGGCTTGTGCCGTTGCAAATCTTTGTGAGGTTACGTAGGAAGACTTTGAGGTATACTTTCTGATAATTCCGTTGGTGCTGTCTCCATTCGGATCTACCTGTGCCAACTGAAATTGTATTCCTACATCTGCAGCTACGGGTTTAAACACCTCACGTGTAAGTGCAGTGTCTTCGTTTGTTCTTCTGTAACATGCATTAAGAATATCTAACTGAGATTGGATTACTTCTTCCGACAGATTTTCTTCTCCAATGTTATACATTACATGAAAAACAACATTTACAGTATATAGCGTGTCCTTTTCATCCCATTTGTTTCTAGCTTGTGATTGTTTTAATGACTCAAAGTACATGTTATCTGCTTGTTCTTTGATGCCGGGATTTAGACTTTCTAAGTAATCTAAATACTCTACCTGACCGCATTGTTCGGTTTGAGCTTGCAAAAAACTAACCGTGAAACCTAAAAATAATAATAATACCCCTCTCAAAATGTTTTGTTTGGTCAAAGGTAAAAGATAAATTAGAAAACTATGTCATCGTAATTTCTGATTTAAGAACCGGAAAAGTTGGGCTTTCTTTTTTCGCCAAAGGCAGCTAAGCCTTCTTTGTAGTCGTTTGAATTGCCTGCAATTTCTTGATATTTGGCTTCCAGCTCTAACATTTCGTCCAACGTAGAATACGTAGATTTATTCAACATCTCTTTCATCATTCCAATTGCTTT
>CBDUEX010000066.1:0-7196 GCA_965366305.1 uncultured Bacteroidia bacterium
AGGCAAGTTGGGCATTCGTTTAAGCGAAGAAGATAAGGCAGCCTTCGAAGCGAAATACAATTCTCCGCCGTTTATTCAGCATAATGCCGTAATGAGAGGTTATGTTACTGTACCTCAAAGTTTACTAGCAAACCCAAAAGAAATCTATGCCTATTTTATGAAAAGCATTGCTTATATCAAATCGTTAAAACCGAAGGCCACCACTAAAAAAAAGAAGTAAGCTACGAGTAGTTTTTCAAAAATTCCACCAATTTATTGACGGCTCTCCCGCGATGACTCATTTGTCCTTTCTCTTCCATTGTCATTTCTGCAAAGGTTCTCTTAAATCCTTCAGGTCTAAAAATGGGGTCATAACCAAAGCCTTCATCACCATGTTTATTCTCGGTAATCATACCACTACAAATACCTTCAAAGGTGTATTCTTTGCCCTCTAAAATTAATGCCACTACTGTTCTAAAACGTGCTGATCTATTCGATTGATTTTTCAACTTTTCTAGAACTAGATTCATGTTATCTGTACTACTTCTTTGGTCACCGGCATACCGAGCAGAATACACTCCAGGCTCGCCATTGAGTGCTTCTATTTCTAATCCAGTATCATCCGCAAAACAACTTGAACCTGTGATAGCATACACCTGCCTTGCTTTTTGTAAGGCGTTAGATTCTAACGTCTTACCTGTTTCCAACAGCTCTTCTGGAAATTGAATAGGGTCTAATCCTGCAATGCTAAATTGAGGTAGTTTAGCTTTAATTTCAGCAATTTTATTCTTATTCTGAGATGCAAAAATTAATTTCATTCCAATTCTTTGCCGTGGTATGGGCAGTACTTCCATTTAGCGTTCATAGGGGCATTGTCAACCGGACATAATTTATCTTGAAGTAATGAAGCGAGAGGTAAATCAAGGTCGATTAAATGTTTGCCATATTTTAGGCTTCCTCCTAGTTCGTAGGGATCAATAATTTTTTCTCCATCTTTTTCGTAGACTAGTACGTTCATACTCTCACCCATCGTGCCTAATAAATTACCTAGAATAGGTTTTAACATATTTAAAAACATTAAGGCTTGAAAATTTATATCATCATCGTCTATCGCTTCAAACTTTTTACCTTCTGCATCAAATACAGCCATATTTCGTTTTACTTCCTTCTCACTACGTGGTTTGAAATTTCCAAAATCTCCAACGTCACCATCAATCACTAAAACGATGGTATAGTCATCTAATGCATCCACAATATCGGCTGCTGTTTCAGCATCTACAGATTCATCTTGTGCATATACAACTCCCCAAAATTCACTTGGAATCCACCATACCAAACGCATGACATCCGAATTATTTTGATCCAGGTTAAATTGCGTTTCTTTAATTAAGTCATCCAATATCACTGCTTTTAAATCGCGAGGTTTGTACGATGCAAAAACGAATGCGAACAAAGCGAGAGCAGCTATTACGCCTGATTTTTTTATTCTCATATTATTGAAATATATTGCCGTAAAAATAGCCACTAATTATTAAATGCAAAACATTCCACTCGCCGAACGTGTCCGACCAAAATCGCTAAATGAGCTGGTTGGACAGCAGCATATTGTTGGCAAAAACAAACCCCTGCGTAAGTCATTAGAACAAGGTGTGGTGTTCTCTTGCATTTTCTGGGGACCTCCAGGTGTTGGTAAAACAACCCTTGCTCAAATTATTTCTCATACACTTAAAACACCGTTTTATAAACTGAGTGCAATCAATGCAGGAGTAAAAGATGTACGCGAGGTAATTGAAAAGGCAAAAAAGTCTAAATTTCTAGGTTCGGGTGGAAGTGCGATCTTGTTTATTGACGAGATACATCGTTTTAACAAATCACAACAAGATGCTCTTTTAGGAGCAGTGGAAGCAGGGATTATTACCTTAATTGGAGCGACTACAGAAAATCCCAGCTTTGAAGTAAATGCGGCATTGCTCTCACGATGTGAGGTGTATGTGTTAAAACCATTGGAGTTAGACGACTTAAAAGAATTGGTTGCTCGAGCTTCAAAAGAAGATGCCTTTCTTCAAAAGAAAAAAATCACCATTAAGGAATGGGATGCTCTTATTCGAATAAGCGGAGGCGATGGAAGAAAATTACTCAATGCACTTGAGATTATTGTAAGCTATAAAGATGCAAAAACCATCACTATTACCAATAAAGTAGTAGACGATGCGGTTCAGCAAAAATTGGCGATGTTCGACAAGGGTGGAGAACAGCATTACGATATTGTATCAGCTTTTATTAAATCGATTAGAGGCAGTGACCCAAATGCTGCCGTTTATTATTTGGCAAGGATGATTGAAGGTGGCGAAGACCCTAAATTTATTGCTCGAAGATTGCTTATTTCTGCGAGTGAAGACATTGGTAATGCCAACCCAAACGCCCTGCTATTAGCTGATGCTTGTTTTAGAGCAGTGAGTACTGTTGGTTATCCAGAATGCAGAATTAACTTATCACAAACAACGATTTACTTGGCGTGTAGTGCCAAAAGCAATGCCAGTTATATGGCGATTAATAAAGCACAGGCTTTGGTAAAACAAACTGGAGATCTATCGATTCCGCTCAGCTTAAGAAATGCTCCAACTAAACTTATGAAGGATTTGGATTATGGCAAAGGCTATCAATATGCTCACGACCACCCCAACAACTTTGTATCGCAAGAATATTTACCTGCAGAAGTATCAGGAACAAGCTTTTACGAACCTGGTTCTAACGCTATAGAAGTGAAACAAAGGGAACGACTAAAAGCTCTTTGGAAAGAAAAATATGGTTACTAAAAAAAGGGAAGCTAATGCTCCCCTTTACATGGTTTAGTCAAGTAATAGTATTGCTTATTTAACAATAAGATTTTTATACGCAACTCCTTCAGAACTCGTAATGCGAATGATGTAAGAACCACTTACGTATTCTTTTAAGTCGAACGTGGTAGTTTTAAGATTTTTGTATTCTTCCTTGATTAAAACCTTGCCTGTTATATCAACTAATTCCACAGTGCAATCTGAAAGCATGGTGGCTATATCAATGGTTACTAAATTAGTAGCAGGATTTGGATATAATTTAACGCCTCGCAACAATTTAGTTTTAGGCCTTCCAATGCTGGCATACTGTCTGTTTGGAAAATCAAGATTAATCCCTTTTGAGGCTTCGGAATTCCATGGACAATGATCATCGCGAACATAAAGATAGATAGAATTATCTCCTAAGGTTGACCATATAGAATCGTAGCATACGCGGCCATAAACCGTGGTGTTTATTCCATTATAAACTGTGCTGTCTATAATCATACTGAGGTGTGGGTCATTTCCTACAAGTTGTACAAGTAAGGTATCCGCTACGTTTGGTGATGGAGGGGGAAGCGTAACTCCTTCATCAAAAACTGTAAATCCAATGCATCCAGCTCCATTTGTGCTTGTACCTACAGAGTCGAACGATATAATTGGGGTGTTGTTATTGGCTACATTCGTAATTGCAAATTGCACATCTCTTCTGGTTTGGGAGATAACTTGGTATGTTCCCAGACTATCTCGTCTCCATTCCTTTACAAGAATAACAAGCACTGTAACTTGGCCTGAGGAAACTGGAGTTCCAGTTATGTTGCCTGTTTTGGGATCAAGGTAAATTCCTTCAGGTGGATTTGCATTGGGATTATTATGTGGCGGCGAATATCCAGATGGATAGTATGCCGTAAAAGGATGATTATATGCTAGATTAGTTCCTGAGTATCCTATGTTTTGACCGTGTGCCGTTAATGGATGACCCCAGGCAAAGGACAATGAATCATAATCAACAGTATCTACCGCACCAATTGCATAATGAAATGGCTGATTAAGTGCAGTTCGGAATATTGGTGGCACTTCGAAGAAAGGTGTACTGTTCTCCTCAAACTGTGGATGGAATAATATGGATGCTTCGGTAAAGAAATTTTTATTTTCTGGACCTGTATTTATCGCATTATTTCGGCAACATTGACCTGTTTGAATAAGGATATCGCCATTACAACTTAATAAAGTATCGTAAGGTGCCAAGGCAAAATCTATTGTATCAACATAAACATGTTCTTCTACCCCATCACCAGTACCATAGGTGTTTTGAGGATCACAAGGTGCAGCTTGTAATGCACAAACTGGTGTAATATCAGTAATCGATTTTAGCGATAAGCTCAATGCTGTATTTAAAGTTCCATCTCCGCACGATATACGTGATGCAGCACTTGGATTTGCAAAGCCAACGCCTCTACAATCGCGGTAATATTTAATTGTAATTTCATACTTCATTCCAGAAATATGTTTATAGAAAATGTCGCTACCCATTACATGAGTTGCTTGTGCTGATACACTAAAAAAAAGAGCTAAAAAAAGAGTGATTAATATTTTGATATTTTTCATAATTGGTAAGTCGTTTCAAATCTAAGAAGCACTTATGCCTCCATTCGTTGCACGCATCTTTTTGTAATGACGTGAAAATGACATCATTACGAAATTGTAACCAATTATTCTAAAACTGTCAACTCCAGTTTTTCGATTTTTTGTTCGCTTGCTTCGGTTACCTTAATCTCAAAATTGTCGATGATAAATACTTCCCCTTCACTTGGAATATCTTCCAAATTTGCGACCACAAAACCACCCAATGTTTCATAATCTCCTTCCGGAATTTTGAGTGCATATTTTTCATTGAGGTAGTCCACTTCTAACTTCGCAGCAAAGTAGTATTTGGTTTCATCAATTACCACTTCATCGTCTTTATCTATATCGTCGTGCTCGTCTTCTATTTCCCCAAAAATTTCTTCCATAATATCCTCAAGTGTGATTACACCTGCGGTACCACCATACTCATCTACAACCAATGCAATACTCTTTTGAGTTTTTGAAAACTCGTTGAGCATGTCATTAGCCGATTTTGATTCGTTGGTTATGAGAATTGGTATAAGAATAGACTTAATACTCTTCGGTTTTTTATGTAAATCAAGGTGATGAACATAACCAATAATATTATCTAAATTTTCTTTATAAACTAAGATTTTAGAGTGTTGTGATTCAATAAAAGCCTTTTCTAAATCCTTAATTGAAGTGTCAATATCAATGGCTGTAATTTCGGTTCTTGGAACCAAGCAATCTCTCACTTTAACGTTTCCAAAATCCAATGCATTTTTAAGAATGTCAGTATCTACTTCTGGGTCTTCATCGTCTGATGAATTTTGAGAAGACTGAGAAATAAAGTGATCTAAGTCGATTTTACTAAAAGCAGGAGTTTTCTCTGTGAAGTCTGTTTTAAATACACTTTGTAGAATATTTCTACTCATCCAAATCACCAATTGCACCAACGGCCACAGCAGGAAATAAAACAATTGAAAAGGATAGATTAGCAAGCTTAAAATACCACTTGGATTCAATCGGAATAATGCTTTTGGTAAAAACTCAGCAGTAATAAGTACAATTCCTGTTGAGATTAAGGTAGCAATTATTAATGCTAGCGATGAGCCCATGTATTCAAACTGTGGGCGTATAATCTCCTCCATGGTGATACCATAGATTACCAATGTAACATTGTTTCCAACTAAAATGGTACTGATAAATTTGGATGGCGCCTTGATATAACCCGATAAAAGTTTGGCCCAATGCTTCCCTTGATTGCTCTTTAGCTCAACGCGTAATTTGTTTACGGAGACAAATGCTATTTCCAAGCCTGAGAAAAAGGCAGAGAGAATGAGCATAAAAATAACCAGAATGATTGGCGACATTATTCACAACAAATGTAAAACATAATATCGTGATAATGGATGCAAGTTTTAGCATTCTATATTTGTTTTAGTGAAGCAAGCTCAAAACAGAATAAATTCCTTTCTAGATAGAGGACTTTGGTTTTGGGTGGCGTTGGCTATTGGAGCTCTCAACAGACTTTCGCTATTTTTAGTAAGTAGAAGAACTACCGACGATTACATTGAACCTATTCAGCGATGGATAGAAACGGGGAATTTTCCAAACGCTTTGGATTGTATGGAATGTTTTCAGCCTCCATTGTTCTTCTCGATTGTTAAAGGTATCGCTGCAATTTTCAATCTCTCTTCTCGGGTTGATTTACTGATCACCATCCAAGTTGTTAACCTTGTTTTTGGCTTAGCTATACTTTATTTCATCCTCCTGATTGTTCAGCGATTGAATTTTAAGCCTTTTCTTGGGTTTTGCCTCATGCTCTTTGCGGCCTTAAATCCAGAATTGATTAGTGTTAATGTTCTTGGCACCAACGATAATCTAAGCATTCTTCTAGGACTAGGAATAACCCATTACATCCTTAAATCTCTAAAACAGCCATCTAATATTTATATTTTGTGTTTTCTCATTTTGCTCGGAGTTGCTACCAAAGGAAATCAATTGGTTTACTTGGGCCTTGGAAGTATTTTTATAATTGCATCACTCATCAAACACCGGATCTATTGGTCGCTGAAATATACTTCTCCTCTCATCTTACTCTGGATTGCGTCTCTTTTTGTTGGTGGATTTGTCAAAAAATACAACCAATACGATGATCCATTTGCAATTCCAAGGGAAAAACAACCTCTTCCTTCCTTTTTTGAAAAAACAAACTTTGATGGTCGCCCTGGAGTTGAATCCATCGCTTCTGCTTTTGGCACATTTCAATTCAAAAGTTTAATTGAAGAACCTTTTAATTCTAAGATATTGTGGAGACCAACATTGCATTGGAAAACTAGTACTCATTATATTGTATGTGAAGTATCAAACAGTCCTTTCCCTAGATCTATTATGTCATTCTTTTCAGAAATTACAGTTGAAGGTTTACCTGTAAAAATTTTTATCGCCTACCCACAAGAAAATACTTTATCTGTTAGAGATTTTCACATCGAAACTACCAGGGCAAGAACATATGGTATTGGTTTAGTTAGTGTTGATAATGAAAATAATGCTATAATCGAAAATCATGGTATTTCTGTACCACTTCATTTAGCAAAACAAGATTTAAGTGTATTTATTAAAATGTTAAAACCTAGTATAGAAGGAGCAATTACTACTTATATGAATGGCGATGCGAAACATGGTGTCCAAGAGTTAGGGCAAATTGTAGAAAGTGCTATTAGAAATTTAGCAATTCAAGCCAAGAAAAAGGGTGTATTAACCTCAGGTGGAGATCCATCGGATGATAGCTACAGTCAAGGAAATATATTA
>CBDUEX010000067.1:0-7113 GCA_965366305.1 uncultured Bacteroidia bacterium
CTAAAACATTACTCGAAGCTAAAACTCAAATTGACGAACTTAAAACTTCGAACACCGAATACATTGCAAAAGCAGAAGAAATACAAAAACAATATGTGCTTGCAAAGAAAGAAGCAGAACAAAATGCAGGTACAGCTAAAATTTACCGCATCGAAAACGATAGCCTAATTGAAGTTACTTCTACGCTTACCAAGAAACTAAGTACTGCCAGCACCTTACGCATTGCAGGCCTAAGTGTTTCTCCTATACGCGAAAAGAAAGGCAATCAAGAAGTTACTGAAAAAGCTTCCAAAACGGAGCGTTTGAAAATTAACTTCTCTGTACTAAGTTCCGAACTTACTGAAAAGGAAAAGAAAGAATTGGTTATTCGAATACTTGAACCTAATGGAGCTGTATTAGCTAAGAATACAGAGAGTTTAACCAACAGCGATGATTTATCGAGTATGATTGAAACCATCACCTACGACGGAACTGAAAAAGGCATCACCTTTTATTATGATCAAGAAGCAGCCTATAAAAAAGGCTTGCATCAAATCGAAATTTGGAACAATAAGAAATTATTGGATCGAAAAACGTTTAGCTTACGCTAAATCAATTTCTACTTGATTTTCTAGCAAATTTTCTAACGTTTCACGCTTACGAATAAGCTGAGCCTTGCCATTATAAATCATCACTTCTGCAGGTCTAAATCGCGAGTTATAATTAGAGCTCATCGAAAAACCGTACGCTCCTGCATTGGATATCGCTAAAATATCTTTTACACGTACTTCATTTAAACGTCTGTCGTATCCAAATGTGTCTGATTCACAGATGTAACCTACTACAGAATAAATACGTTCGCTTCCAGTAGGATTTGAGATATTAGTAATTTGGTGATATGCATCGTACATCATCGGTCTAATCAAATGATTTTGCCCAGAATTTACCCCAGCAAACACCGTTGAAGTTGTTTGTTTCACCACATTAACATCCACCAAAAGGTAGCCTGCATTACTAACCAAGTACTTTCCTGGTTCGAACCACAATTGTAAGTCTCTACCGTAATCTTTACAAAAAGCCTTAAAACTGGCTACAATTTTTTCACCTATAATATTTACGTCTGTGGTAATATCACTGTCGCGGTACTTTACCTTAAATCCAGATCCAAAATCCATGAACTGCAAATCTTTAAATTCTTTTGCTGCTTCATATAACAGATTGGCTCCACGCAAGAATACTTCTGCATCAAGAATATCGCTACCGGTATGCATGTGTAAACCATTGATTACAATGCCATAATTGTCTACAATACGCTTAATATGAGGCACTTGATAAATGCTTATTCCAAACTTAGAGTCGATATGTCCAACGGAAATATGGCTGTTTCCACCTGCCATAATGTGTGGATTTAATCGTATACAACAAGGAACTGTACTTCCATATGTAGCTCCAAAACGTTCTAATGTGCTCAATTCATCAATGTTAATTTCGAGCCCTAATTCAACCGCTTCTTGTATTTCTTCAAAGCCTATCGAATTCGGCGTAAAAAGAATTTCTTTCGGTTCAAATCCAGCTCTCAGTCCTATTTGTGCTTCTTGAATTGAAACAGTATCTAATCCTGAGCCTTCTTTTCTTAGCAGTTTAAGAACATTGATATTTGTAAGTGCCTTACATGCATATTTTAAGCGTACATCTACCCCCTTAAATGCATTTTTCAAATGGTGGTAATTGGCTACTATTTGATTTGCATCATACACATAAACTGGTGAGCCAAATTCTTGGCAAACTTTCACCAAATCAACACCGCCTAAGGTGTATTTTCCTTTTGTTAATTCCATATTATAATTGAGTCTTAAGGCAACGAATTTTGAAATTGCTCGTAACGTGTTTCATAGGTTTGTCCTACCTTACCTCCTAACGTTTGCCAGTGTTCATTTATCGCTTCTACACGATTATCTGGGTTAGGATGAGTACTCAAAAACTGAGGCCCACTTCCACCGCCTGAAGCAATTATTTTTTCGAAGAACTTTGCTGCACCTCGAGCATCATAACTGGTTGGATATAAATATTCAACCGATCTCATATCCGACTCCGATTCATTTCCTCTGCTGTAACTTAAATTAATAAGACCTTTTGCTATTTCAGAAAGTGTACCTTGATCATTTCCAAGAAGAATGCTAAACAACACATCGATACCGTATTGTTTGGTAAGTGCTGCAGTTGAATGACGTTCATCTGCATGAGCAATTTCGTGTCCTAATACACCTGCAAACTCATATTCTGCGTCAAGAAATTTAATTAATCCAGTGTACACATAAATGTAACCACCAGGAGTACAGAACGCATTTAAGGTGCTGTCGTCTTCAATGATACGCAGTCTCCAATCAAAATCATCTTTATGAACTACTTGACCAGAGTTTAAGATACTGTCTCTAATGGCATATAAGTAAGCATACGCCAATGGATTTTGAGCACTATCTAAAACAGGATATGTAACAGGGTCGCCATCTATTTCTGCTGCAACTTGAGCACCAAATGTCTTATCATCTTCCAATGAAAAAAGGTTGATACCTCCACCTCCGGGCTTATCTTTACAAGATGATATGGTGATGAGAACTAGTGCTGAAACAGCAATCAGAATGTTGTTAAATTTCATGTAATTGTTTGATCTAAAATGGATATCCGACGGCAAAATTAACCGCTGAGTTCTTATTTATCCATTCATTATCAAAAAAATCTTTGATAACCCATCGCTGCCCTTCCAAATATGAAGGATCATGGAGTGCAATTCCCCAATCAACTCTAAATACTACATAGGTTAAATCGAAGCGAAGACCAATACCGCTATTAATGGCAAGTTCTTTGTAAAACCGGTTGAATTTAAACTCGGCATTTTGAAAATTGACATCTTCTTGAAAATTCCAAACGTTTCCTGCATCCATAAAAACTGCCCCATCTACATACTTATCAATTATATCAAAACGATATTCTGCATTACCCTGAATTAGTATTTCGCCCGTTTTCTCAATAGAAACGCTACTCGTAGAATCACTAAAACTCCCCGGACCAATGGTTCTTGGTCGCCATGCTCTTAAACTGTTTCCACCACCAACAAAAAATCTTCGTTCGTAAGGCAAAAAGCGTGTATTTCCATAAGGCAATCCAAAACCAGAATAGAATCGATATGCTACAGCATTGTTCTCATCTATCTCACGGTTGTAAGCGATATCTATATCAGAACGGGTGTATTGCGAGTATTTAACTCCTAGAAACTCCTTATTAATTCCAGTTTTTTCAGTGAAGAACGTATAGTATGCATTTAATAAGTTCCCGGATAACTCCAACGCATTGGAACGAATACTTACATATTTGAATTTGTCTTTGTCTTTATTACTCCAGAAGACGCTTGCTGTTGGACCTGCAATTAAATTATTGGTTAATAATTGTGTGGTATAAAAACGCGTACTAGCATCCAAAGAAAGCAAGAAATCCTCTTCCACTGCAGATTGATTGATACTGATTCTAAAAGGAGTAACTCCAAATGCAAAGCGATCCTTTGAAAAATTATAGGTATAGTTAAACGGAATTACATTTCGGGTATAATTAATATTTCGATCGTGTAGAAAGGAAGTACTAAACTTGGTGCTCTTTCTTGTAAGCTCATCGCTAAACGCTTTCTTATTGAAATATAACAGTGAAGGAATTACAAATTCTGCTGTTACACTTTGTCTGAAATTGGTAAACGTACCTTGATTATCGCTTTTTAATTGAGTTTCTAACGCCGTATAACTTCTGAGGTTAAACGACTCTGCTCCACCAAACACGTTTCGATTATTTAATGATATGGTATTGGCAATACCAAAATTTCGCTCTGTCCCAGCCTCAATACCATCACCTTGAGCTGTAGTAATTGCTTGTGGTTCCCAAATAAAATCGTGTTTGGGTGCCGTTTGAAGCGTTATTTCTGCAATGAGTAATGACGAGCTATCTTTTGATGACGGGCTAAACCTGATGGTAACAAAGTTGAATAGCCCCATGTTTAACAAGTTAGAATAGGTTCGTTGTACTTTATCTGCATTGTATAATTCTCCTGGGCGTATAACAATGTTTTTCTTAAGCACGCTCGGCTTAATGTGATAATTACTTTCTAAAAAACGAATGCCGTCGTATATGGTATCTTTTTCCATTCCATCACCAATTCTCACTACAATTGAATCGATACGTTGCTGAAAATGAGGATCGTAATTTTTCTTATTTCGAACGTTTACAACAATATCTGCTTTCAGTTTATTCTGGTTGGTGTCCACCTGAAAATCTACGTATGAACTATTAAAATAGTAATAGCCATTGTTTCGTAATAATTCCGTTAATCGATTTCGCTCAGCTTCTACTTTCTCAAAATCCAATCGCTGACCCACTTTTAGCTTTTGTTGTGCCAGATATTTTTGGATAATTAAATCGATGGTTCTTGAAGTAGCATTATATTCTACACTATTTATGATGTGGTAATCATTGAGTTTTACATTGTAATATACAACTGCCCTTTTCTTCAACAGCCTTTTGGGTTTAACAATATAGCTCACTTCGTTGTTCAGAAATCCCTTGCTAAAATAATAGTCGGATAATTTTAGAGCAGACAAACGCATCTTGTTAGAATCAATAAGCACAGGTGCTTCACCAATTTGTTCGGCTAACCTTCGTAACCAGGGTTGTTTCTTTCGAATGCCTAATCCTTTGTTTCCATACTGATATGCCCACAGGTGAAATTTAATAAATCCAAGTAACTCCCGATTGGGTTTTTGTTTCAAGTTATCGCGTTCATCACCTAAATCAACTCCTTTGGAATCACCCCGCTGAATCTTATTCTTAACCAGCAGTTTGTTGTTTTCAGGTACTACTCGAGTAACGTTACAAGCACTTATGCTAATTATCGTGAAAAGTATTAAGCAATATTTTAGTTTTGCAATCAAATTATCTCCATTGATAAGTAAAGCTAAAGTAAAACAATACCAACAATTAGGTTCTAAAAAATTTCGACAAAAATATGGTCTATTTGTTGTTGAAGGTCTAAAATCTGTAAACGAATTAGCTAAAAGCGATTGGATGGTGGAGTGTATTCTATGCACATCTCAATTCATGGAGCAGCATCAGCAGGCTATAACCCTAGATGCACAGGTAATAAGTAAGGAGGATTTCTTTAAAATATCGGGACAAAAAAACCCACAAGAAATTTTAGCCATTGCAGAAATAGCTCGTCCAAGTCAACCTGCATCCAACTGGGAAATCGCTTTAGACAACATCAATGATCCGGGAAATTTAGGAACTATTATACGAATTGCGGATTGGTATGGTATTACACGAATTTACTGTTCCAAAAACTCAGTAGATATGTTCAATAGTAAAACCATCCAAGCTACGATGGGTTCTTTTTTAAGAGTTGAAGTTATAGAGGGAGATTTAGAAGAGTTACTTCAAGGCAAATCGGTTTATGCTACCTTATTGGATGGCGAGAACATTCGCACCATTAAAAAAGCAAGTGCAGGAGTTATTTTAATAGGAAACGAAGCCAATGGTATAACACAAAATCTATTAAAATCACTGAAACCCACTGCTATCACTATACCTCGTGTTGGCCAAGCCGAAAGTTTAAATGCAGCAATTGCTACTGCCATCTGTTGCGAACGGCTTATCGGATAAGCTTTCAATCTCTTTCGTTCAAAGGCAACTAGTATTTGATTACATTCTTTCTGTACGATAGTCCTTCACTTGTAATGATTTCAATGTAATAAAGACCAGTTGCTCCATTAAATGTAAATAACTTTGATTTTGCATTCAATACAGGAACACTTTGCATAAGCTGACCGTGAACATTCAACACATTAATTTGCTGTATTGGGGAATGATGAGATACGTTTAGAACACCACTTGATGGGTTTGGGTAAATTTCAAAATCATCGAATTGTTTAGATGAAACAGAGGCATTATCCTTAACTATAACGTAGAGTACAAACAGATTTGACAAATTTGCCGCACTGTCTCTCGTTTCAGCACTCACCGAATACAGACCTGCCAATCTAGGATCTACATCATTGGCTATAATGACCAAACTATCGATTAAAAATTGTTGGTCACAATGATTATCAGATACGGTTATATGCTTTAAGAAATCGAAGTTATCATTCAACCCAATATTAACAGGGTTGCTGTCCTTAGCTTTAATTATTGGGTCAATATCGTCGATGACGTAGGCCACCCTATCCACAGATGCAAAGTAATTGTCCATGCAAACATTGGATTCTGTTTCAACATAATAGTTTATCAAGTATTTGCCTAGTCTACTTGTATTTACGTTATGCGTAATTTTTACAGAATCCGTCAAGTTACCAGCTTTATTGTCAAAAGCCGAATAACTACCAGCACGAAAGCTCGAATTGACTTTAATATTGATATTATTTAGACCATTAGGAGTAATAATTGGTGGTGTATAGTCCGTTATCACATGCACTATTCTAATTGCTGTATCTGAAACATTACCAGATGAATCTGAAACAATGTATTTTTCATAATAAGTTCCAATCAATGATGTATTTACATTTGATAACAAGATGATATGATCTGTGACATCACCATCGCAGCTGTCATACCCTGAAGCCCCTAAATCTGTATATGGAAGATCAACTTCAACGCATATTGTGTCATTACCATTTAACGTAACCAGAGGTGGTGTGGTATCTATTAAGCAGTTTGCATAATTTGCACTAATCAAAGGTAGATAACTTGCAGTACAATTAGAAGTTAGTGAATTGCACATCAAAATAAGCAGAAAGCATACAATGTTATTTGATAGGTTCATTACTGTAGATATACTATTTAGACCCCGTTATTATTTAAAGGTTGCAAGCAAGGAACAGGAAACGGTCTTAAAATAGATGGTAAATAAGACAAACAAAAGTCGGATACGAATGATTATCAAGAAGCACGACCAACGAACTTGACTTATTATTCTGTTTATTAAGTTATTACATACCCTCCAAGTCAATAAAAATCGTACCTTTGCACAAATTTTGGCAGCGGGGCATTCCGGATTCTAATAATACAATCGTCGTAAATGTGCTCTATTGCTAACGCAACATA
>CBDUEX010000068.1:0-7084 GCA_965366305.1 uncultured Bacteroidia bacterium
TTCTTTTATCTTAAGAGTGATTTCTGCGAAGTCTTTTCCAATGGTACACACTTTTTCCAACCCAGAACCATCCACCATTTTTGGATTTACAATAGCAAATTTTCCGCGATACAATGCATTAAGTAGCTTTAATTTAATGCCTGTATTTTGATTCGTGTATAACACATTTAAATGTGCTTCTTCAATCAAGTTTTGTATTTGTTGGGTGGTAATGCTCGATTGCAACTCAATGTTATCGTGTTGATTACAAAGCTGGGTTAATTCTTTGGGTGGATTATTACCAGCAATCACACATTTTTCATCCAGTTTTGAAAATACTTCTTTTACCAATTGCATTGCTGCAATGTAATTTTCAGGAACAGCTAAGTTTCCGTGATACAAAATAAACTTTCCGCGACTTCCTGGATACACCATTTGATTGCAACTATGGAAGGCTGGCAAGTACATCACGTTGTTGTATTTCTTTGAAAAATACTTTGTGTCGTTTGGGCTTATTGCTGCAATTAAATTGGCATGTTTCAACACCGACTCATATTTTCTCAGCTTTTCAGCTTCTATTCTGAAAAAGTATTTTTTAAAATAGCTTAGTTCTGATTTCTCTAAGTGCTTGTAGTAGTGATGCTCAATGTTATGCGTTCGAACAATTTTAAATCGTTGGGCCAAACTTGGGCTCGCCAAGTGATAGGTACAATGTAATCCTTCAAACAAGATTGGATTGGTATCCTTACACAAATTGGTTAAAAGATCTTCTCCGTTTCTGGAATTAACTATGTAGGGCTTGTTACCTATAAAGGGGTTTTTAAATGTTCTTCGTTTATAATAGTAGAGCTTTTTACAATATTTTTTCAGCATTTGAGTATTTCGCTCTCTCCCATACTGATACATATGCAATGTAATTTCTACTCCTTGCTTATGCAGTGCTTGCACTTTATGAAAAATATCAATTACTCCTCCGTAGTCCGCAGGGTACGGTATATCAAATGCTACGATATGAAGTTGTTTAGGTAATGCCTGCATATATGCTTAATAGTTCTTTTTCTTCCGATTGCCAATTCAGTTGTTTTCGTGCAAGTAAACAGTTTTTTTTCAATTCAGCATAGCGTGCTTTATCATCTATCAGTAATTTAATTGCAGCAATAAGCTCTTCTTCTGTTGAATTTGAAAAGACAGAGCACTTAAATTGCTCATTTAAACTCTGATATTCGGGGAATGGATTTGTGATTGCAGGAATGGCCGCATGAATATAGTCGAAGTACTTGTTATTCAACGAATAGTAGTAGCTTAAGCCTAAGTTTTCAGAAACGTTTATACCTGCGTATGCATGAGTTGTTACTTCTTTTAATTCGCTCGGTTTAATCATCCCAAGAAAGGAAACCTTGTCTTCTAAATTATGGTTTAGAACCAGCGACTTCAACTTGTCTTCAATATCTCCACTTCCTGCGATTTTGAGTTTAAAATCAATGGTTCGCATTGCTAATATTAGATTTTCAATGCCTCTTCCTTCATTTAGTGCACCTTGATAGATCAGATAATTCCCCGGTTGGTTTACAATTACTAGCTGTTCATCCAACAGAGGGCAATTTCGCACTACCTTAAAAGCTACACCATACTGCTGGGTATATTGCTCAGCAATTTTACCTCCAACTGTTATGGCATGTTTAAGTTGTGGAACAATCCACCCTTCTATTTTTAACCAAATGTTCCTAACAAACCTGCGATTCATTAGCTCTGGAACTTCAGTAAAGTATTCATGCGAATCATACACAACCACTTTCCCTTTGATTTTAGCAGCTAAAAATCCAGCTGGCAACGTATCTAAATCTACAGCATGAACGATATCAAAATGGGTGAAGAGCAATCGGAAGAACAATCGAATATTATACATCAGGTAGAAAAAGGGCCCTGATTGAATAATAAATCTACTGCGTTTTTGTTGGTAAGGCCGCTCTTCTGTTGGTACTGCTGACTTCTTTCTACCCCATAAACTAACCTGGTAATTTTTAGACAAGGAAGAGCAGATACGAATCATGCGTTGATCGTATACTACATCATTTATTACTGTGGCTATTATGCTTGGTTTTTGTTCCAAGTATAGGTTTGGTTAGTTTTTATAAGGTGTTCGTTGTCTAACAACCATTTTATGGTTGTCGCAATTTTCTTCTCTTCCAACGAGTTAAATAAGCCTAGAATTGCTTCAAAAGTGAGACTGTTATTTACAGTTTGTTCTTTAATTAAAGCGATAACATCATTTAGCTCATTCTTCTTAAAACTCGTTTTCTTAAGGAGGCGGCAAATATCACATTTTCCACAATCTTCTTTTCTATCTTCTCCAAAATATTTGAGTAGCATGTTTTCCCTACAATCTGAATTATTGTTGGTATACAAATTAATATACTCTTGCCTATAATCTTCTCTATCTCTGAGTGTTACATACACTTTTTTGTCAAACTCAATTTTTGTAGGTCGAGCTTTTAAATAGGTCACTGAATTTCCGCTTTGCCCTGGTATGTAATCAATGATTCCATCTTCCGACAATTTGATGAGTTGTTTTTTTAAATCAGCTTGTGAGCATTTTTGTCTTTTTGCGAGTTCATCGTAACGCAAGCCTACGTAATGCTCAAACATACCTCCATGAGAACGCAATAACAGCTTAATAAACATATCTTGAACCGCATTGGCAACTTGGTATTTGTACAACTCCTCTTGGCCCACAATAAATTTCACCTTGGGAAGATTAAACAGTGCCTCGTTCAATTTCACATAACCTAAGGCATGCAACACTCCAAGTGCATTATTCACTTCATGATATTTAAGTTTAAATCGTTCTATAAACTCTTGAATATTTAAAGGATAAGTCATCCCTTTGCCAGAGGTGAATGCCATCTGATGGTAGTTATACAAGCAATTGAGGATATGTTCTAATTGAGGTAAAGATGGATAACTATTCCAACTGTCTTTTACTTCAGCATTATTGGCAAGCAGAATGCAATAGGCAGCTAATCCATCTCTTCCTGCTCTTCCTGCTTCTTGATAATACGCTTCAGGACTTTTTGGTGCTTCATAATGCACAACCAATCGAACATCGGGTTTATCTATCCCCATTCCAAAGGCATTGGTACAAACTACTACTCTCGTTTTATTGCTAAGCCAATCTTCTTGAACTTGAGCTCTCAAATTAGATGCTAAACCACCGTGATAATATGCCCCAGAAATTCCGCTAGCTTCCAATAATTTGGCTACTTCTTCACATTTCCTACGTGTATTGGCATATACTAAAGCGGTGCCGTGAAGCTTGCTTAATATCTTAACAATTCGTTGCACTTTATTGCTCTCTTTAAAAACCAAATAACTGAGGTTTTCTCGTTTAAATGATTTCTTAAAGATGTGCTCATCATTCTTAAAATTTAGAAATTTTAAAATATCAGATTGAACATGATCAGTAGCAGTTGCAGAAACCGCAATAAAATTAGAATCTGGCACAATCTCCTTTAGTTCTCCAAGTTGAAGATACTCCGGTCTAAATTGATGCCCCCATTGCGATATACAATGTGCTTCATCTACCACAAAAAAACTAACCGGAATATTTTTTAAATAAGAACGAAACTGTTTGGTTGCAGCACGTTCTGGACTCAAATAAACCAGTTTGTATTTTCCATTTAGAGTGTTTTGCAGCTCCGTTTCTAATTCATTATTGGTTAACCCAGAATGAAGTGCTACAGCCGTAATGTTTCTTTTAGTAAGGTTATCAACTTGATCTTTCATCAAGGCAATGAGCGGTGAAAAAACAAAGCACACACCTTCTTTAGCAAGAGCAGGGAGCTGATAACAAATGGACTTACCTCCACCTGTGGGCAATAATGCTAGTGTATCATTCCCTTGCATCACCGAAAGAATAATCTCTCGCTGCATCGGACGAAATGATTCAAATCCCCAGTGTTTTTTTAGCAGGCCTTCTAGCATTGTTTAGCTATGCGAAGATACTTTTTTAGATCACAGACTTGAGATTTTTTCAACAAGTCATTAGAGAATAGAATCTAACAATATACTACATAAACAGAGGAATTAAATAAACAGCTGTTTCAATTCAGAATGAACCTGACCAAAACAGGAAGATTGGGTCTTAATACCAATGATCCTAATGCATTTTTTGAAGTAGAATACTGCTTACCTGCAGCCGCAAACGATGGTGGAATGATTTTGTTTTTGAGGATGATTATAAGCTTATGAGCATTGAGGCAGTGGAAGATTTCATTCTTAGAGAAAAACACCTCCCCCATGTACCAAGCGAGAGCGAGGTATTGTCCAATGGATTAAACATTGCTAATATGCAGGCTATACGGCAACAGAAAATAGAAGAACTAACTTTGTATATTATCCAACTCAAAAAAGAAATTGATATGATGAAGGAGAAAATTGAATCACTTAAACAATAGTAATATGAAGAAATTAATTCTAATATTTATCACACTAATTATGTCTGATATTGCATTCTCTCAAAACTCAAAGCATTACTTTACTGGACGTATTTATTCTAACTTTAATTGGAGTATAGTAGACAAATCCAATTCAATAGGTCAGGTAAAAAATCCGCTAGAGTCAATTCATACTCTGAATTTATCATATGGTTACAAACTCTCTCAAAAAGTGAGAATTGAGACTGGGTTTGTAGCATCTTACTTTAATATTCAATCTGAATTCTATAGCATAGTTTCTAGACATTATGAACTTGCTCCAAGTATTAAAATTGGATTTGCAGATTCACTTGTTTTAGGAACGAGCTATTTTGTTGCCCCATACTTTTCCTATGTTATTGGCAAAGGAAATATATCTAGTAACGGTTTTGATTCAGAAAACAATACAAATGGAGTTATCTATGGTCTACAGCTTTCTGTAAATAAGAGAATATATAAGAAATTAGGAATTCAGCCTGGTCTACTTACTCAGTTTGAAAAATACAATAGTTATAGAGAGGTTGTAGGTGGTGGCGTAAAACGCAAAAATGAGTTTGTCAAAATCCTACCAGTCCTTAATTTAATATATAATTTTTAACAATGAAGTACCTCTTAATATTACTTTTTGTATCAATTTCGAATATACTTTGGGCCCAAACAAACGGAGGCTTTGAAAATAACTCGGTAAATAATTGTCGCCAGTGTTGTAATGAAGCTTTCCTTCCATTTAATGTTGGGAAAGTACCTGATTGGCAAGCTTCACATGGTAGTCCACAAATTAATAAATCTGATGCTGGATGTCCCACTGTGGAAGAAGCAGACGTCCATTCAGGTTCAGAAGCGGCCTTCTTATCTTATGCACAATCAAATAAGGAAGGGATCTTTCAAAACATTAACATAATTAAAGATGAGTCATTTAACGTGTCCCTTTTTGCGAAGGGTTTAAATAACAAAATTATCGTAAAATTCACTAATGGCCTAGTTAACTCTGATGGGTCTAACGCCGCAAGTATTCCAAACCCTTCATCTCAACAGCTTGTTATTGAACAAGTCCTTACAGATACTTGGCAAGAAGTAAGAGTAGATGAAATAATTGCAGATGCGGATTATTCTCAAGTTTGGATTTACGCCTTGGATGGGCCTATAGTGGTAGATGATTTCTCATTTTTTGAATCTTGTTGTGAACCTTATAAACTATGGCAAAACATTACCAATCCGCCTAGCACTTATGTAAACAATTACATACAGGCAGGAGAAAATATTGATACAAGTCAAACAACAGGTAAAGTTATCATAACAGCAGATGCGGACCCCATATCATTTGAAGCGGGACAACACATAGAATTGTTGCCAGGTTTTGAAACAGAACCAGGTGCCTCGTTTAAAGCAGAAATAAAAGATTGCGGTGAAAAGGAACTTGAAATTTCTTTGTTGGAAATAGCCCCTTATTCACCATCAGGTTACATCAGCCCAACGTGTAATACTAGATACGAGGTTGCTGTATGCTATGGTTCTGGGGATTACACCATCAGTTGGGATAATGGTGCAGGTATTGACATGGCATCCGATAATTGGCCAGACCAATCAAAGACTATCTCTTTATTGGCATCTCAGTGGTTGTTTGTTACAGTTGTAGACAATATTACTCATGACACAATTCAAAAAGGAGTTCATATTGCTGCTTCACCTTTTAGTGGATCTTTTAACATAGACTTGTTTAACATAATAACTCCAGATGGAGATGGACTAAATGATGAATGGTATGCGATTGATAGTACAAAACTCGGTAAAGATAGTTTTGGGTACAATGCCTATGAATATGAATTGTGGTTTTATGACCGTTGGGGTGGTGAGGAACACTATTCCTCAGGATTAAACAAAAAAAAGGGCTTTGCCTATAATGAAATTAATTGGATTGATGATTATTGTAATGTAACAAGCGCATTTGAACTTTTTGGCATACTAAAATTATCTAATTGTTCACAAACGGAGACCATTGAATTTCTAGTAACGCTTATTTGTGAATCGAGTGAATCATATATTTTGAGTTTAGACTCAACAAGCAATAAGCCTAGTTTTCTTGTTTTTCCCAACCCTACAAGAAATATCCTCACTATATCATCAAATGGCAAACCAGCTAAAGGAATACAATTGTATAATAATCTTGGTTCAATTATTAGAGACGTTAAACCCTTGATAAATGGCGAAATACAACTTGAATTAAAAGAACTCAGCTCTGGTTCGTACACCCTACGAATACTTACTTCTAACGATGAAATAATAACCAAAGGCATTATTATAAAATAGACATAATAAAGCTAAATATGAGATTTTTATATTCAGCAGGTTTGGTAATAGAATCGCCCTGCAAAATGCTAACCACTCTAACACCTAATTGCATATTAACAAAGATACCTTGCATCAAAGAAACTTCAATCAACTAATAACTGTTAACTAGCAATTCTTAAAGCATCGAGCGATACGTTTTAATAAGCAACGCTCCTAAGTTTTTATGCGGCGGTATATAGTCTTTAAAACGCTGATCTGCAGTTGTTCCTGCTGCAAATTTTCGATCTAAAGTATACCACAAATCATCCCAAACAATGTCTTGCCCTTTACGAATTACTTCGTTG
>CBDUEX010000069.1:0-7076 GCA_965366305.1 uncultured Bacteroidia bacterium
GGAGCATGCTATTTTTAAACAAACCGACGCTGATGTTACTAGCTTTGACGGAGGATACGGTTCGGCTTATTTAGCCAAAATGGTTGGACAAAAGAAAGCAAGAGAGATCTTCTTTTTAGGGCGAAACTATACAGCACAAGAAGCTTTTGATATGGGAATGGTGAATGCGGTAATTCCACACAGTGAATTAGAAGATACAGCCTTTAAGTGGGCTCAAGAAATATTAGAAAAATCACCAACCAGTATAAAAATGCTCAAATTTGCCATGAATTTAACTGACGATGGCATGGTTGGACAGCAAGTATTTGCTGGTGAAGCAACACGACTCGCCTACATGACAGACGAAGCAAAAGAAGGTAGAGATGCATTCTTGGAGAAGCGTAAACCTAACTTCGGAAAAGATAAGTATTTACCTTGATATCTTCTAAATAGTTTTTGTCATTCCAAGTGTATGCTCCAAGCGGATTTATCGAAGAGTAACTAAAAACTTCTCAATAATCTTCACTCAAGTCTCACATCTTCTGTCTCACTAACTCCACCAACTCAGCAGCTTGCCGTACGCCACTTTCTCGCCATTTTAAGCTGCCATCTTTAAAAATCATGAGCGTAGGAACCCCTGTCACATCATAAGCAGATGCTAGTTGTTGATTCTTGTCTACATCAATTTTTATAATTTTTACATCATCACCAAGCTCATCTTTCACTTGGTCTAGGATAGGTACCATCATTTTACATGGACCACACCACTCGGCTGAAAAGTCAACCAAGACAGGCTTCTTGCCTGATATTACATCTTTAAATGTTGCCATATCTTTTTATTTAATAGGTTGTTTATTTAAGAGACTAATCTTCTCAATACTAATTGGATAATCGATTGACTTTGGTCCAACCTCCACCGTTATAGGCTTCAACACCATTATTCTTGAGTATGGATGCAGCACTTCCACTTCTCATTCCGCTGGCACAACACGTAATAACAGGTTTATTCCATTTTTTGATAGTATTCATTTTACCGCTAATTTTATCTAATGGAATATTTTTTGAACCTTTAACATGTCCACCACTAAATTCTCCAGGACTTCTAACATCCACAATTACAGCACCTTGTGCTAATTTTTCTTTCAAATCCACTCCAGGACCGAATAATTTCTTTATAAAATCAAACATCAGGTGCAAAATAGCTTGATAAAACCGGGATTCAGGGTAACTAACATTACAAAACTTTCATAAATTTGTGAATAGATGATTTCAAAGTCCGAGATACACCAAGCCTGCATAGACAAACTTCAAAGCCAAATAGATGAATTAAATTCTGCAATTGAAAAAGTGCATGAATCTGTCATTGGAGAAGAAAATAGCACTGCAGGAAATAAATTTGAAACAGCTCGTGCAATGGGTCAAGAAGAATTGGAACGTTTAAACATTCAACTTGCCGCTCATGTAAAAGATATGAATACACTCATTCAAATCTCAGCGACAAAACCATGCGATTCGGTTCAATTAGGTGCCTACATCGAAACAACAAGGAAAAAATTATACATGTGTACGGCTCTTGGGAAAATTAACATCGGCAAAGAAGTTGTATTCGCAATTTCTTTAGGTTCTCCAATTGGGCAATCCATCCTTGGAAATGTGGTTGGAGACATGGCAGAATTTGCAGGGAAGAGAGAAAAAATAGTTGCAATTCGCTAACCTTGCCCCATGCATATTATTTCTTGGAATGTAAATGGTGTTCGAGCTTCTGTAAAAAAAGGCTTAATTGATATTATTAATGACTCCAATGCCGACATTTTCTGTCTGCAAGAAACCAAAGCTCAAGACGATCAAGTTCAAGAAGCACTTACCGACCTAAAAGGGTATCAGGTCTATTCCAATTCAGCTACCAAAAAAGGATACAGTGGGGTTGCAATTATTTCTAAGACCGAACCGCTTTCTGTTTCGGTTGATATGGGAATACAAGAACACGACGATGAAGGAAGAGTGATCTGTGCCGAATACAAAGATTTTTATCTGATCAACGTGTATGTCCCCAATAGCGGTTCTGGACTTAAAAGATTAGAATACAGACAAACTTGGGACAACGCTTTCAAGAACTACTTAGCTGATTTACAGAAGAATAAACCCATTATTGTAACGGGAGACTTTAACGTTGCTCATTCTGCAATTGACTTAAAGAACGACAAGAGCAATTACAATAAAACGAGTGGTTATACGCAAGTAGAAATTGATGGATTAGATGGAATTCTAGGCATTGGTTTGAAGGATACTTTTCGAGAGCTTCACCCGGATGTTGAAAAATATAGTTTTTGGAGTATGCGTTTCAATGCACGAAAAAGCAACGCAGGATGGCGAATCGATTACTTTTTAGTTTCGGATACGTTAATGCCAAAAGTAAAAAATGCCATCATAGATAACGACATTTTTGGGAGTGATCATTGCCCAATAGCCCTTGAATTAAAATAAGCTGGATTGACTGCTCCCGGGCACTTTCATGTTATAACCCCACTCTTCATTTATTTTTTGAATTAAGCGAGCTGAAAGCATTTGCAAGTCTTTCTCTATGGTTTGGTGAATAAAGAAATTAATTTGCTTAATTCCTTTTCCTCTCCAATCACTTAATCTTTCGAACCATTCATCTAACCGCTCCACATCACTTACATGATTTGCCCCAGTAAATCGAACAAAACAGGTAGGATTCGTTAAACGCATATGAATAATATCTCTACGCCCAGCAGTATCTGTAATAGTATTCCCAATGCCATTTTCTTCAAGAAGGTTAAACAGTCTATTGGCAACACTTAAATCATTAAACCAATCTGTATTCCGCAATTCTGCTGTAAGTGGCAAATCTTTAGGCCAATTTTCAATGAATCGGGCAAAGTCATCAAAATTGCTTGGATTGTAATTGTCATTCATTTGCAAAAAAACAGTTCCCAATTTTTCCTTGAAGCGGGAAATGCTCACCAAAAAGTCGTTCAATTCATTCTCACAATTTTTAAGTCTACGAAACTGACTTATTAGTTGCGGAACTTTTGGAAAGAAAGTAAAATCAGGTGCAGAACGATCATACCATTTATCTACCGTTGTAGTAGGGAAAATACGATAATAGAAAGCATTCATTTCAATACTATTAAACTGAGATGAATAATAGGTCAATTCGTCTTTGGTTCCTTTCGGATAAAAACCTTTTAATTCAGCTTTCGCCCATCGTGGACAACCAATAAACACCTTAGGTTTTTGCTCGTCATATCCACTACTTTTAAGTACACGTGCGGTATCTTTATGATCCACAGGTAAACTTAAATCAAGCAATGCTGGGTTTTCTACTTTACCAAATTTCATTGAAATCTCAAAAGTAACACTATCGTTTTATCAGCCGCATTTTATCTTATTCTAGTCAGAAAATTAACCTTGGTTTCTCCATCAACATGAGCCCTAGAACCAAACAAGCTATCGTACTTGCAATTAATTCCAACAAAAACTATATTTGCCTAACGAACGTTAGTTTGGATAGTATGACAGATCGAAAAAAAGAAGTACTCATTTCCTCTCAAAATGTATTGAAAGAGAAAGGGTATGCGGCTACATCAGTAAGAGATATAGCTAAGGCATTAGACATGGAGCCTGCCAGTCTTTATAGTCATTTTGAAAGCAAAGAAGACATTCTTAAAATTACTTGTTTTGAAATGGCCGACAAGTTTGAATTAGCTGTAAAAGAGGTAAACGACATCTACTTTAACGCTGAAGAAAAGCTTCGAATGGCAATCAAATTTCACGTAGAAATTCTAACGCAAAACCTTGATGCAGCTATAATTTTTATAAGAGATTGGAGAAATTTATCGCCAGATTCACTTCAAAAATTTATTGCAAAAAGAAACATTTACGAAGAAGGTTTTAGAGAAATTGTGCAAACTGGAATTGACGAAGGAGTCTTTAACGATACCGATAAAAAATTCGCAGCACTAACTATACTTTCCAGTGTAAACTGGATTGTAGAATGGTATAAAGAAGATGGCAACCTAAATCCCGACCAGATTGCAGAAAAACTTAGCAATTTCATATTAACTGGACTTAAGAAAGGTGCTTAAAATCTTTCAAAAAGGATAAACAGTTTTATAAAACATTGAAACACAAGGCAACAAAATACTAACGAACAAAGAATCTAAAAACATAAAATCATGTACGGAAACGCATATATAGACCCAAACGAAAAATTCTCAACAGAAGAAGAAACTCCTGAATTGTTAGCCACTTTTCAAGCACGTATAGATGCTGGAGAAAAAATAGAACCTCAAGATTGGATGCCTGCAATGTATCGCAAGCAACTCATTCGAATGATTGAACAACATGCTCATTCAGAAATTATAGGTTCACTTCCCGAAGGTACTTGGATTACTAGAGCACCAGGATTTAGAAGAAAACTAGCTTTAATGGCAAAAGTACAAGACGAAGTTGGGCATGCTCAATTGTTATATTCTGCTTGTGAAACGCTTGGCAAAAGCAGAGAAGCAATGATCAATGACCTAATTACAGGGAAATCAAAATATTCTAACGTATTCAATTATCCAGCAAAAACTTGGGCTGATAGTGCTGTTATTGCATGGCTAATAGATGCAGGTGCAATTGTAAACCAATTGGCAAATAGCAAAGGTTCTTATGGACCATATTGCCGTGCACTAGAACGTATCTGTTACGAAGAGTCATTCCATTTAAAATATGGTCACGACAATGTTGTTCATTTAGCTACTGGTACTCCAACACAACGAGCTATGGTTCAAGACGCATTAACACGATGGTGGCCTCCTATTATGCATTTCTTTGGTCCTTCTGATAAAACATCTGTTCATACAGAAACACTAATGAATTGGAAGGTGAAAATGGCTACAAATGATGCAATGCGTCAGCAATTTTTAGATATGTACGTTCCAAAAATATGGGATTTAGATTTAGTCTTACCAGATCCAAATCTCAAGAAAAATGCAGCTTCAGGTCTTTGGGAATACACAGAACCTGATTGGGAAGAATTTAAACGAGTGATCAATGGAGATGGCCCTTGTAACGCAGAAAGACTGGCTGTTAGAAGAATGGCAGAAGAAAATGGCCGATGGGTTAGGCGAGCAATATTGGGTGAAAATGCCGAATATGTAACTCCTTTTGCTTAAATTTGGTAAACATAGATTTACTACAATGAGACAATTACTTCTTTTACCTTTACTCTTTTTTTGCATTTTAACTATTGCACAAGTTCCCAATTACGAGTTTGAAAACTGGGAAAATTTCGAAATACAATCCCCTGATGATTGGGTGTTTTCGGGAAATGTAATTCAGTCAACAGATGTTACTGATGGATCCTATTCAGTGCGATTAGAGAATAAAGCTAATTCAGAACCCGAAGTAGGTTTCGTTGCCAATACAATGATTTCCGACAATTTTGAAGGTGGTCAACCCTATTCTGACATTCCTTTGGTAATGCGGTTTGACGCAAAATACAATTTAGCACAAGGTGATGTTGGGAAAGCATTTGCCATTTTTAAGGCTTCGGGTCAGGCAATTGGAACTGTTGATTTTAGCATGACAGGTAATACTGCAGACACATTTATTACTTATAAAATTCCAATTCAATGGTTTGTTAGTGCAGCACCTGACTCACTAATTTTATTATTTGTCTCCAACGATTTTGAAAACAATTCTGTAAATGGAGATGGATATATGATCATTGATAATGTGGTGTTTGAATCATTTGGAATTCCAGACCAACAAGTTGACAATCCAAGCTTCGAAAATTGGGGATCAATCAATATCTCTCATCCTACAGACTGGTATACAACTAGTCTTATTGCAAATGACTTATTTGGTTTTCAAGCCGATATTGAATCTGTAGTGAAATCCACGGAATCTCACTCAGGTTTTAGTGCGTTACTCCAAAATAAATCTTTTGGAGGTGACATTCTTCCAGGTGTAGCTTTCACTGGAACCGCATTTGACGAATCATTCCCTCCTGCTTTTGAGGTTTCCGACAACTGGGAATATCTCCAAGGGTATTATAAGTATACTCCCGAAAACGAAGATACAGGTGCTATCGCAGTTTTGATGTATCAAAACGGAAACATGATAGGATCAGGTCAGTTCAATTTAACCAAACAAGTAGACGATATCACATACTTCTCGACACCAATTGGCTATTTTGCTGCAGGAGGTGCATTTGCAGATAGTGCAAGTATTGTTATAGCTGCCGCAGATTTTGAAAATCCAAAAGGTGTAAACACCAAACTTTGGGTAGATAAACTTACATTTACAAATGACCCTGCTGGAATCAATGACATAAACGAAATCATTAGCATTTTCCCTAATCCAGCGAATAATGAAATAACCATTTCTGTTACTTTTAAAGCAGCTGAATATAAGATATTAGATGTCTTAGGTAAAGAAGTAATCTCTTCCAACAACAACAAAATTGACATTTCAACCCTTCCAAAAGGCACCTACTTTATTCGAGTTACTGGAGATGACAATATTCTAACTACTAGCTTTATTAAGTCATGAGATATTTACTAGTATTAATTTCAATTTTCAGCTTTGGTAGTCAATTAATAGCTCAAAACATTCCAAATGGTGATTTTGAGAATTGGGAAGTTAGAGATCATTACAAATTGAATGATTGGTATTCTCCAACCCGAAATGTTGAGCGAACTACAGATGCTAAAGTTGGCAATTATGCCCTTAAACTAACCAACACCTATATTGAAAACAGCAATGGATATCGAGGATACGTCCGAAACATAGATTACAACAATCTTGATTCGTTGAATGGCTTCGGCGTAAGTGGAGATCCTATAAGTTTGGTTTTTTGGAGTAAACATGATTTGGCAGTTGGCGATACAGCTAGAATTTATGTTGTATTCAGAGACCACGGCACCTATAAAGGGAGAGTAGATTTTAGATTTACAGGATCAACTAACGATGAATTTGTAAAATATAGTGTTCCTATCTCTTGGAGCAGTGCCCGAACACCAGACACTGCTTGGATTTATCTTTATTCCTATATAGATGCAGTTGATGGAGATGGCTTTGTGATT
>CBDUEX010000070.1:0-7075 GCA_965366305.1 uncultured Bacteroidia bacterium
ATTCCTGATAAGTATTTATTTTCCCAGTGCAATTTTACAGTTACATTGGAAGTCCCTGCAGTTCTATCACAGGTCCAATATTCCATACTACTCACATTATTTAATGCAGGAGTTGGTGTAGCTGCCATAGTTAACGTGTCGGTGTATCCTTGAAAGAAGTATTGAGCAGTAAACTCATCAGTTGTTGCACTTGGAGCACTAATACCCAGTCGAGCCCAAATCACAGAATCACCCAATGGGAAATCAAATGTATCGTTCCCGATTTTCTTCATTGGACCATGAACAAAACTTAAGTCGTTGCCAGAAGACGCCGTTGCATTGTCGTTAATAATAAGAAGATTGGTAGCATCGGTAACAAAATTACCTGTATCTAATTGTAAGTTTCCTCTTATATAAACTGGAATCTCAAGTGTAGTTTCTGCTCCACCCGATTTTGTTGTTTTTAATTGATTTATACTCACTGAAGTTGCTGTACCAGTAATAGTACTCGCTGCCGAACCCTGAAATTCAATAGTTGAACCTGAAGAATCTAACGCCCCATCAACAATCAAATCTGAGTTGATAATAATATCATTATTCAGCTTTAAAAGTGTAGCTGAATTTACTTTGATATCTTCAAAGTTATTTGCTCCAACGCCATCAATAGATACCGTATCACCAACAAACTCAATTTCTGAGGTTTGGCCGTTTAGTGTTCCATTGTTTACTAAGTTTTCACCTATAGTATGAGCGGTTGACGTTCCAGCATTAAAAATTGCTCCACTACTTATCTGAAGGTCATTATTTATCACCCATGAACTTGGTGCTGTTATTCCACTTGCATCCGAATTTGAAATAATGAGATTTTCGAAATTTCCAGATGCCCCTGATAACGTAATTGGAACAGAACCTCCAAATTCAACTTCACCAACACTAGTGAACGACGTTCCTAACAGCGAAATTGTTGCTCCAGAAGAATAGGGTGCTCCAGGTGTAAAAAACAGTTTACCAGAATTTAAAACCGAACCGTCATTATCGAAATCACCATAGAATGTATGCGTTAAGGCTCCCCCATCAAATGTAGACCCAGAACCAATATTCATGGCAATAGCAATAGTCCATGGAACAGAAGCAGTAATACCCGCTGTATTATTAATATTTACAGTAGCAAAGCTTGGACTTGAGGTAGAATTAATAACAGGCTCTATTGTTCCGTTAAAATTAATGATACCGGTACTAGAACTAGTAATTGCACTAAAGAGCGAAATATGTTGTTCCCTTGTTCCTGTAAATGTTGCAGTTCCATTACTTGTGAGTGTTCCATAATTAGTTAAGTTACCATCGAGAATAGCCGTATTGGTACCAAAACTTAAGCTACCTGTAGACTCTAGGTTTAAGTCACCCGACATAGAAATCGTTCCTGATGCCACGGTATAAGACCCATCGACCACTGAAACATTGTATAGATCAGTTGAACCTGTAATAGTCTTGCCTATTCCATTTAATATAAATGTACTCGTTCCAGGATTAACTGATCCCGAATTAGAGAGATTTCCATACAGTTTAATGGTGGAAGTATCTGGATTTAATATTGTTGCTGTGTTAATGGTAAGGTCGCCTAAAATTGAAATACCCCGCTCTAATGTCTTTTCATTTGGACTTCCATTTGACAAAACCAAGTTTCCATAGGTAATTGGAAGAACACTTTGATCAATGGCTCCATCATAAATTACCGTGCTATGTGTATCAATGTTTTGAGTTAAAAAATTACCTGGGAAATTTGAAGCTCCGCCAATTAGAACTGTTGTTCCTGAATCTATGGTTAAACTTCCTCCAACCACGGAACGATTTGCTGTTCTAGCGTTTAGATCAAGAGAACCGCTCAATACCGAAATATTATTTTCAATTATCAAATCTCCAGCTAAACCCAATACACCAGAAGGCTTGTTTACCACCAAATTGTTGAATGTATTTCCATCCACTACCTGAAATATTGCACCATTAAACTCAACGGTACCACCTGAAATTTCAAAATTTCCTGAGTTACTCCAATTTCTGCCAACTTGAATTAATGTGTTAAACTCAAAAACCTCAGTTGAAGCTCCTATAGTTATGTCGTTCCCAATTGTTAAAGTATCCAACACTAGAAATTCACCTCCTGTTTTAGTCTCAAGATTATTACTTACTTGAGTCGGGCTTTCAGCACTTACTCGAGAAGTACTTTTATCAATCGTCAAATTATAATAAGATAATGGAGCGAGTGATTGGCTGAGACCTCCTGTGTAGGTAACCGTTCCAACATTAGGTGTAAATGTCCCTGCAATATATTCGTAATCATGAGATACTTGTAAGTTACCGCTTCCAGTAAATGTTACTTTGGACGTTGTATTTTGCACAATGTCGTATTGAATATCTGCCAGACCATTATTAATTATTAATTCTATGTCATGCAACGAAACTCCATCACTTAGTGTTAAAGTGGTTCCTATTGTTAAGGTGTCATCATCAACATCAATTTGATGTGATCTATTGGTACTCCAGTTTCCTCTAACGCTGCCATCTACATTAAGATTACCTCCATTTAATGTGATTGTTGCTGCTTTAGTATCTCCAAATCGCAGTACATTAATTCGTTCTTGAGTAGATATTATTGGTTGATTAACAAATAGCGTATCACCAATTCTGGCAACGTCTCCTGAATCTGGCACTCGATTGGCCAATGAAGCTCCAGAAATAGAAGTCCAATTGGAAGCGTTGCTCCAGTCTGAGCTAACCAGCCCATTCCAGCGTACCACATTACGCGGTCCAGACATCATAAAATATCCATCTACATCAGTTATTCCTTGAAGTTCTACGTAATTGTTTGCTACATCACGAGAAGTAAAACCTAGACTGTCCCAAGTAGTTCCTGTGTTGTATTTATAAATCGCAATATTGGGCTCCACAAATGCATTCAACTCATTATCTTCATAATGCAAACGCATCAAGACACTATCATAAGAAGCACTTACTGGAATTGTTATTTGATACTCTCTTGTAACTGATTCAACTAAAGGATCAACATTATTAACTTCCCCTGGAGTAACTTTCAAGGTTACTTTATTTAACGAAGTAGGGTTAGAAAACGTTAAGCCATTGTTTGGTCCTTCAAAATAATAGGTGGTTCCATTAGCAATTGCATGATCATGTATAATAGTACCAATAATGATTCCATTACCAGTTCTTGTACTTGTTGCACTAATTGAATTCACATCTGTATTCATAAAACCAGTTGTCATGGTAACGCTAGAAGCGATGATGTCATCCAATAATAGCACTTCGATTGTATTGGCAGACTTATTAACCGTTAGTGTATTAAAGGTAGTTGCACCAGAAATTCTTGCAGCATTTGATCCTACGAACTGAATATTGGAAGTGCCTGCTGTAAATGTTCCATTGTTATACCAATGTCTGTTTATGTTCATGGTATAAGTAGAGGCAGACAATGTTACACCTGTATTTATTGTAATATCATTATTTACCGTAACGGTGCCTGTAGGAGTTTTTGTTCCACCAGTGGCTAAAACAAGATTATAGTAAGTTTCAGCTGCAATATCTTGAGCCCCATTCTTGGTATATTGAACTTTGTTTGGAATTGAATTGGTGGTATTAAAAGTTCCTGAATTGGTAAAAACGTTCCCAACATTTAAGACTGAGTTTGCTCCAAGACTTAGCGTATTAGTTATTGAAATTGTAACATCATACAAACTTGCCTCTCCCGACATTTCTGTTACACCTTTAAAAGTAATTTCACCTGCGGATGCGTTAAAACTTGCAGGAATTGCTATTCCAAAATCATCTTTGATGCTAAAATCCATGTCGGTTGTAACATCACCAGTGATTTCCAATGCATTAAATTCTAAGACACCAGTACCACTTATATCTGAAGAAGGTCCCGAGATTGTAAATGCATTTGAATAAGCGATTAACGTGCCATCAACGATTAAATCTCCTGCAACTTCAACATAACCATACGCAGCAACAGTGCCGCTAGTTTCTAAATCAAAAAACACAAATCCATCGCCTACTAGAATTACAGCTGTACCGGTCATTTCTACTATTCCACCTAAATGTTCAAATGAAGAACCAGATGATGTATATAGATTTCCATCCACGCTTAAAAGCGATGCATCTGAATAGATACCTGCTGCTAAGAAGTATAGGTGGTTAAAATCGAAGCTTCCTAATCCTGTGATAAATGATTGTGCCCCGTAAAATTGAACCAACGATGTGCTTCCTGTTAAAGTTCCTTCATTTTCGAGATCTGCATAAAAACTATGGGTAAAAGTACTTAGGCCGAGCGTACAGTCTTCTTCAATAATCACATTCTGATCAACTACAAGATTTCCTGCAACTGTTGCACTTACTGTAGTTGCAGATCCAATTTCCATTGAAAAATCACCATAAATATTTAAAGTACCTGTTGGCATTGTCTTAGTTACTGTTCCAGAAGTTCCTGTTAAAATCAAATTGCCATAATCCAAATTCTTAACGGTTTGGTTATTCCCATAATAGCTCACTGTGCTGGATGCGGCAAGACTAACAGTTGCGAAATTATCAGGGAAATCTCCAGTTCCGCCTATCCACAATTCAGCATTCCCAGCAACCACAAAGTATCCCCCATTACTAGTTCTGTCGCATGTAAATCCTTTCAAGTCAAATATTCCTGCATCCACATAAACTCGTCCTCTGGTAGATGAACCAGAATGAATGTCAGGTAGATTCGCTGCTAATTCTTTTGTAGACCCTCCACTTATTCTTAAAATTCCGTATTTATAAGCTGAACTTACTGTTTGAGTAATTGAAGATGAAGCGTAATTAACTTCACCTCTTGCATCAATATCTACGCTGCTTATGGTATAGTTTCCTGCAAAAGTTGATGCGTGTACTTGTATAGAACCGTTTCTCTCTACGTCTAAATCAGCACTTCCTGAAACCACATAACTTGCAGTTGGATTTAATATCCCATAACAATCAAAATCAGAATTTACTACGATATTCGAACCAAGCGTTACAGTACATCCTGCATAAATAGTCAAATCTTTAAAAGTTGTTGCCCCGGTTAGCGAACATGCTGTACCTGAAAAAGCAACTCTTGAACCATTCTTGGTTGCAGTATAGGTTCCATTGTTTAACCAGTCACCTTGAACTGTCACAAGTTTCTTTGAAGTATGGCTTAAAGTTCCATTTGAACCTATTGTTAAATCACCATAAACTATAAAGTTTTTTGCAACGGTAAGTGTGCTTGCCTTTGTTCCAGACCCTAATGTTAAGGACTTGCATTTTAATGTTCCTGAATTTAATGTGGGCTGGTTACTCCCTGTAAAACTTGCATCACCAATAACGGCATGCAAATTTTGATTTGGAACCCCATTGGTCCAATTGGAAGATGTAGTCCAATTTACGTTTGTTGTTCCTGTCCACGATGTCGATTGCGAATACGCATTAACACTGAACAACAACAAAATCGATAGAATAGACCCAACTTGTAATAAACCCCTTAATTTTCTTTGTCGTATCATACTTATAATATCACCCTTAGTTTTCATCTAGACCCCCTCGTATTGTTAGCCTTATGAATATGAAACCTTACAAAAGTCAATTATAAAATGATATGATATACCCTGCTTTATCAACTGTTGCAGACAAGTGTCCACTTAACAGGCAGGTATTTCTAATAGAACAAAATCAACACAGTAATAGACTCGTAGTAAAATTTACAATTCCAAATATAGTCCTCTTTTGGGAAAAATATTCCTTTTATTGGAATTATTACACAAAAATGTTTGTTTTATTCGAATTCTCACTATCTTTGTACTCAATAACTACTACTATTATGATTAATACTAACTATTTAAGAGGTACTTTCCTCTATGTTATTCTATTAGTTGTTTTCTCAATTCAAGCTCAACAGCCGTGCTACAATGTATCAGACGGAAATGATGAATTGTACATTTTTGAGCTGAGTACGGGTACAATTTCTTCAACTATTTCTGTTCCAGCAGACATTGAAGCATCCACCTATAGTTTAAATGGTGATACCATTTGGTTGCTCAATACAGAACATCTGTATTATATCGATTTAAATGCAGGCACGCCAGCTGCTGTAGAAGTTTTATCAAATGTAGGAATTGATGATGACGGATTGGATGGCCCATTTGGCGATAACATTCAATTCAACGATTACGACGGCATGACAACTGACTCTAGTGGAGTTTTATTAGCAGGTAATGTTGATAAATCTGCACTTGGCATTGTAGCCATAAGCAAAACAACCGGAAAAGTGATTCCTAATTATTTTAATGGGGATGACTATTTACCCATTTTCAACCACGAAGATGTGCGTACTGATGGTATGGCAGTAGATCCACTTACGAATGAACTTTACATCATTCTCAATACGGGTGATGGAGTTTTAGGTTCAGATTCATTGTACAAAATAGACATGTCGAGTGGAGCTAGAACTTACGTCGGCAATTTCGACATCGCCGATGTGGAAGGCATGGCATTTTCTAATATTGGACAACTTTACGTGGTTACTGGCGGTGCAAGTACAACAACTTCACATCACGATAAGCTATGGTCCGTAGATTTAAACTCAGGAGAAATAACTGAAGTAAGAGCTCTCTCTGGCACCGACAATGAAAGTTGTGATTGTGTCAAATACGATACCTCGGGAATCAACGAACTTTCAGGTTATGTGTACTGGGATTCCGACAACTCTGCTACTTTTAGCGGGCAAGATACCGGACATATTGGATACAAGGTCTATTTGTACCGAGACGTAAACAATAACCAAACATATGAATCTTCTACAGATACTATCATGGATTCGCTTCTAACCAATAAAAATGGGTTCTATAATTTTAGAATTCCATATTATGGTTCTGCTTCAAATTATTTAGTTATTTCAAATGCAAGCGACCTTCCTTCTGGATCAGTTTATACCACAGACAATATTGAAACTGCATCGTTTACAGCGTACCGGCAAGTAAGAACTAACTTAAACTTTGGATACAATGATGGCTCCAATATTATTTGCGGTACTGTTTTTAGA
>CBDUEX010000071.1:0-7038 GCA_965366305.1 uncultured Bacteroidia bacterium
CTTCAATCTCACCGCCCACTAAAACGTTACTATTCAGTAAAGACGAATCGGTTTGTGCCACTAAACGATAGCTTATTGGTCCTAGCGTAAAACTACTTGAAACATTTACCAATACGCCCACGGTATCTAAAATTCCTGAAATTCCACTTCCAACATAAGCACTATCAAAAGTTCCATCATTATCCCAATCTATGGACAACTTAAAGAACACTTTCACTCCAGGCTTATTGGCATTAATCACTACCTGGAATAGATTCGCAATTGTACTGTTTAATACTATTGGTTGAATTAGCCCATCATCAAATGCATCGGCTGTTGCAGTTGCATTTTGATTAATTGAAGCTTCGTTGGAAATTTTATCTCCTAACCAGCATGCAGTTGCTCCAGCCGCCATATCCAAGCTATCGTAATAGCGTGTGTATGCTGTAGGCCAAGAACTCGGCAAATCGCTATAATCTCTAACAATGGAAGACACACTAATATACAACGTTGCTTTAGCAGACAATGCAGGTGTTGTAGTATCTCTAATTTCATAAACCACTTGGTCCGTTCCTACGAAACCCGAATCGGGTGTATAGGTATAGGTCCCGTCTGAGTTAATAACAATAGACCCATCACTAGGTCCAGATATGGGACTAGTGATTATCGTAATTGTATCGCTGTTTAAATCGTAATCGTTACTTATAACAGAACCTGAAACCGGAGTATTGCTTTCAGTAATTGCATAGTCGTCTAAAGCTATAGGCGGACAATTACAAATTTCTTCTTTGCTCAATACTTCAATTATCGCCGTTGCGGTAACACACTTGCTCGGTGTGCCTTCGTCGCAAACTTGGTAAACAAAAGTGTCATTCCCAACAAACCCTGAATTTGGCATGTAGTTAAACGAACCATTTGGGTTTAAGGTCAATGAACCACTAACAACATCTCTTACCGGGGTTAGCGTCAACTTTAAGCAATCATCATCATCATCAGGATTATCATTTTCTCCATCTGAGTCATAATCATTTCTAAGCACCGTATTTTTAATTTCGGTATCTTCAATAGTGATAAAATAATCGTTATTGGCAATTATGGCATCATTCACACCAATTTCCGGCAACGAATCTACTATGATATAAGCCGTGGCTATTGCACAATTTGTAGGTGATGCTGTATCACATACCAAATATATAAACGAATCTAAACCTGTGAATCCAGTAGTTGGCGTATAGCTATACGAACCATCTGAGTTTAACAATAGTGAACCCTTTGTTACATCAGATATTGGAGTTGTTGTAACCATCAATTCTTGGTAAGCATTTTCCCTATCATTGGTAAGAACAGACCCATTAATCGCAGTATTCATCCACGTAACGTTCATGTCGTTTAGGGCTATCACAGGACCCGCAAGCACTGTTACCACGACCATCCCTGTATCACATAAGGCTGGACTATTTAAATCACAAATTTGATACTCAAAACTATCTGTACCTATCCAATTGGGATTAGGGATGTAGGTAATTTCTCCATTACTAGTGTTAAAGAAGACCGTTCCATTTTGGGGTTGCAAGAGCCCTACATTGTTTATAGAGCTTGTATCAATATCATCCTCAAGATCGGTATCTCCTGTTCCTTCTGCATTATTTAATACGTTGTAAATCGAACTGCAATTTTCTACTATCGTATCCTTATCATCTATTGCACATGGGCGAGCATGTATCGTAATAGAATCTACTAGGCTACCAACACACCCTTCTAATGGAGCGGTTATTAAGTAATAGGTTCCCGGCAGGACTATTCTTGCACTAGTATCAATAATAAAACTATCATTATATACATTATTACTATCTAAAAATAAGCCATCATTTGTTTCCCATCTATAATAGACTCTTTCTTGCACTTCCTCTAGATTTTCTAAAACTAAACCAACTGTGGTATCTTCACAGCTAAAGGCATTATCAAGTGCAATGGTCGCTGATATAACAGGAACATCTAAGAATCTATACGGACCTGCAAAATCCTTTAATGTTGAAGTAAATGATCCTGAGGTTCTAGTTTTTACTAATATTCTCGAAAATGGTAATCCGCAAAGATTGTTCCCTACTCCTAAAGCCGGGTCTATTCCTAAATTGGTTAAATTAACAGCTGCCTCTACAAAAATTCCGGCATCATAGACTGAATCTACTTTTGGAGTCGCAGTTGAGTAAATAGTGTGCCAAGGTGGAGCCTTAGTGCCCGCAGCACTAACATCTCCAAATAACGCTGTTGTATCAACTACAATTTGTGCATACCCATATTTAGAGCCGTTATTACGACCATCAATGGCAGCACCAAATGTGAAATTGCTCATAACTTTATTAGCAGTAAAATCAGTTTTTTTCACCCAAATTCTAACTTCAAAACCAACAACTGAAGTGCTTTTCGCTTCAAACCCAACAATCAAATCTCCCGTTTGAGTAACATTACCAGCAGTGTCAAATTTCCAAGAAGAATGCCCTTCATCAGGACCTGAGTTTGAAAATACACCCGTATCTAAAGATATTTGCTTCTTATATATTTCAAAATCAACATATCTACTACCACCTGCAGAGAATGTTGCCAATCCAAAATTAATCCATAAGTTACCTGTATCCGGAAGCACCCCTTCACGTCGTACATGGGCAAAAGCATCTACAATATCATTTTTTTCGAGTAAAGTCCCTACATCGGAACTCCAATCGTTCGAGGGATTAGCACCATTTTTACAAGAACCTCCCTGGAATATTGTACTATCTAGCCCTTTACTTAAAGAATTTAAGTTTACATAATCCCTAGCATATAAAGCATCATATAATAACACGCTATCCTTAAGAGCATATTGGCTAAAAGAAGGCCCTATTTGGAATGGTGTATTCGTCAAAGGATATAAGTAAGACTTGTACAGTGCAGTATTTGTAGTATCGATTACACCAAAGGTGGAATCTATAAACCAGTCATGTACCGAAACATTGGGAGTATCTGAATAGACATTCCCTCTGATATCAAATTTTACTGGATCACCAGGAGATTGTGCAAATGCATTACTTATCCCAAAAAGGAAATAAATAAATAATCCAGCTAGTGTTTTAGTAAATATCTTATCTAAGTGCATCATAAGAATAGGGTTTAATTTAAGTAGTAATAAGTTTAACATAGAATTCAAACACAATGCCACGATATATTTTTGACGTCTTAAGGCATTAAAAAGCTCATGTGGACTACCAAAGTTTATTTAAATTTTAACGGCATATTGAGATATTATACGTGTTTTATTCTCTAATATTCTAAGCTTAGATAGCGAAGCATAGAAGAACACATTATTATGTATAATTTTCTGATTATCTAATACTTACAATTCCCAAGAACTAGTAAAATCAGCTCTCAATTGATCATAAATTCGAGTTATTTATTCCAATCTTGTGAGCCGTAAAAGAAGAATATTTCACTACAGTTGATATTACATATTTCTCAATTTTATGGAAAATCAAAAAATGAACTATGCTATTTTAATAATGGTAATAATTCCCATAAATAGACTATGGTCTTAAATTTAGATACACGAAATCGCTATTAATTACCCCTCTGAAACAACGTATAATACGGGTGTATTTAAAACACTCCCCTTCCGAAGAATGTTACACTCCACACAATAAGAGATGAAATTGTAATTCCTATAGAATTGGCTAGAAAGGCTTTCTTCGTATCCATTTTAAAAAGATAGGTTGCTATTGTGCCCGCGTAAACACCAGTGCCTGGCAGTGGAATCATAACAAACAAAGCCAATCCTACATAGCCATATTTTCCCAAGGCATCTCCAGAACCTTTCTTTGCTCTTTTGGCAACCCATATTGCACTCTTCTTATACCATACCCAACGAGTTAGTAAAATATTTAAAGAATTCAAGAAAAACATCATCATAGGGAAAACGAAGATATTGGCTAAAACAGCAACAATTAAGACCATTAATGGGTTTAAATCATGAAGTAGTCCGTAGGGTATTCCTACCTTTGCTTCACCTAATGGAGACAGACTCCATAACATGGTAAAAATGTAGTGTTTTAACAAGGCTGCGAATCTACAATCTAACAATTGATAACCACTCATACATTTATAATTAGAAGCAATTTTTAAGGCCTAATTACGTCATAATTTTAAAGACCTTACAAAAAGACTTAGAGAACACGACCTAACTCCAAATTATGAAGTAAATCTTTGTTCCTATATTGCCATTCGTATGACTTTTACAACAGCGATTTCAAAACACCGAACACCCTTTAAGGAAAACAAGTGGCTCATGCTTTTTATAGCCGTATTTGCCTTTGTTTGGGCTGATTCGTTTATCGGAAATACAGACACAGCAAACTGGTTTTTGGAAAATGTTCTCACCTTTATTTTCATTATAACACTTATAGCTACATACCGGAAGTACCAATTTAGCACCTTAACCTACCTCTTGGTTTGCATTTACCTCTGCTTGCATGTTTATGGTTCCAAATACACATATGCGGAGAATCCATTTGGCTATTGGTTACAAGACTACCTCGACTTAGGCCGAAATCATTACGATAGAATCGTTCATTTCAGTTTCGGATTTTTACTTGCATATCCCATGCGAGAAATGTTCTTAAAAGCATTTAAGTTTAAAAAATGGGTAGCTTGGCTCCTACCTATTGAAATAACTCTTTCAATAAGTGGCTTTTACGAATTAATTGAATGGGCTGTTGCAGACATATTCTTCAAAGCTCAAGGAGATGCCTATCTTGGAACTCAAGGCGACATATGGGATGCACAAAAAGATATCTTTCTTGCATTCTTGGGAGCTATTCTCGCCACTACAATCGTCTCGTTGATTAAAAAGGCATTTAAAATTTACGAAACGGAGAGCTAAAAACTATTTCGTTATAAGAGCTAGGTAGATTTACTCAATCAGCCTTCTGCTACCTAGTTTTGAGGAGGAATTAATAATTAGCTAGTATCAAATCATTAGACTACCCTTGTTATCGTCTATATGTTATAGATTATAAAAGATAGCCATGAAAAAACCACTAACAATCATCTTAACACTTCTTTTTACTGTTCCATTATTCGCACAAGTAGATTTAGAAAAAGCAAACAGCTCAAACACATGGCTGAAACTTGGGGTAAATGCAGCAGTACCTATCACAGATTTAGCTTCAACACAATCATTCGGGCTGGGGCTTGACGCTAGTGTTCAATTCTTGGAAACAAAGGCCTCTGGTATTGGATTAAAAGTAGGCTATATTAATTATTTTGGGAAGGATAAAAATGATGATATTGGAGTTATTCCTTTAGCAATAATGTATCGCTACTATCCTGAATCTTTTGGATGGTTTGCTGGACTTGAAGCTGGTTATGCCTTCATCACTAATTTTGAAGCTTCTTCAGGAGGAATATTTGTAAGACCACAACTTGGCTTGCATTATGATACATGGAACTTCTTTGCTTACTATGATCAAATAAGAACAGACGAAAGCGGACTAGACTTACAAGCGATAGGTGTTGGAGCTACATATAATTTACGCTTCGATTAAGATTTTAAGTGTTCTCAAAACAGCAATCGAAATACTAGTTTAAGGAAATAAACTACCTTAGCGACATATTTATATGAAAAAACTTTTTATCAGTTCAATTCTTGCAGTTTTGCTTTTTTCATGTGGTGAACCACAACAAGAATTTACACATTCTATTATTGCAACGGATGGCATTACAAACGCCGAATTAACTTACATCAAAACCGATATAGCTAACTCCCCAGATTTAGGGAAAAGCATTGTGAATCAGGCTATAACTCAGGGGGATTTCGTTGTTCAACGCGTTGAAGACGGCAACTATATCATTACTGTTACGGATCAAAACGGAAGCACTATTTTTACAGAAGTGCCGGCGAAATACATCAATTTAGATGCTACGCTTGAGGTGACTAGAAATATTTTTCAAGACTACTTTCCTGAAGAGTGGGAAGCCATGAAAGGAAGTAATTTCACTTCCATCTATTTCAAAAGCAAGCTAGACAATCAGGTATTCTATTTGAAAACTGTTTTCACAGGAACTGACAAAGAAATTGGAATGCATTCTGAAGATTTTTAGGATTAATTCTTAGTCAACACAACACCAAATCTTTGGTGGCTCTGTATACTAATGAATAGGACTTTTTACTTGCTTCTGATGATAATCGGATAACGCTTCAATAGGTTTTTGTACAATTTTTCCTACTTTAAAATTCAAGTCTTTCGCAACTTGCTCCAATGTTTCTTCAAAATAATAAGCAACTGATCCCACAAAATTCACATTTGTCGTTTCAAATTCCTTGTGTTGCATAATGTGAATTTCTGCAAAGAGCTTAATCCCATCATACACCATTTTCTGAAAATAAGGATGCTCTCGATTGTTTGCAATAAATTTCATAAATGAAGCTAAAAACACATTGGCAAATGGCTTATTGTATACAGAAGAAAGTATATTCTCTAACGAAAAATTATTATACTCTTTAAAGGCAGTTGCTAAGTCTTGAGGTAACTGATTGTATATGTATCTAGAAACTAATTGTTTGCCAAAATAAGCTCCACTGCCTTCATCACCTAAGATGTACCCTAAAGCGGGGCTACCTCTTCGCACTGTTTGCCCATCATAATAGCAGGAATTAGACCCTGTTCCTAATATACAAACCACACCCGGTTCATGCCCACAAGTGGCATAAGCTGCTCCGATAAGATCTTCATCTACAATCAGGGTAGATAATCTTTTAAAATGCTGCGACAAGGCATTCTCTAGGATAATATTTCGTTCTGGGCTTGAGCACCCTGCTCCATAAAAATATAATTCACTAATTTCATCCTTGTATTGATTCAGAACTTCATTTTCTTCAATCTTGGACTTTATAAATTCTTGATCATGAAAAAATGGATTGAAACCCATGGTCTTGGTTTTAACTTTGCGATCCTCTGTTATTAGAATCCAATCACACTTTGTGGATCCGCTATCTGCAACTAAAATCATAATTTATTAAAACTTTAGCTC
>CBDUEX010000072.1:0-7037 GCA_965366305.1 uncultured Bacteroidia bacterium
CAATACAGGACAATATATTTTGTACGACGCACGAAATATTATTGAAGGAGCATCTGGAAACGATATTGATTATTGGGATGTTGGGGTTATTCGAGTATGGAACAATAGTGACAATGATTGGGCCGGTGGTAAAGTAGCTAAAATATTTACACAATTACCTGATGGTGTAAGTATTGGAAATGCCACTTATGCTAAAAACAGTCCTTATATTATTGCATTCGATTACATTGATGGAAACAGCGGCACCTATTCCGTTGTAGCTACAAACACCCTAACAAATACTTCCGGAACCATTTTTAGTCAAAGTAAATTGGGCTTCCCTAATTTTTCAAACAAGGATGACAAAATACTATTTGATGCAAATAGCACAGGTGGAGATCCTGTGATAGCAATCCGTGATTTAGACGCATCTAAAATTCAGCCAAAAACTGGTTCGAATGCTTCAATTTTGATATCAGATGCTCAATGGGGTGTTTGGTATGCCAATGGAACAAGAAGCCTGCTTAGTCCAGATAAAGAATTATTGAGTTTTGCATTCCCGGGTCTGGCTACAAGTCCTGAAGGGATATTTAATGGAACGAACGTAACTGTTGAAGTTCCAACCGGAACCGATTTATCCAATCTAACTCCAACATTTACAAATAGCTCGGAAGCCACTGTTACGGTTCTAAATCAAGTGCAAACGAGTGGAGTAAATAGCCGTAGTTTCTTAAATCCGGTTACGTACAAAGTAATTGCTCAAGATGGAACATCTAAAAACTACTTAGTGAAAGTTACAGTGCTTGCCGGAATCAATGAATTGGAAAGAAACATTCAAGTATATCCAAATCCAGCTCATGCAACACTTACTATAAAAAGTAGTGTATTCATCAATAAAATTACCTGTTATACTGCTGATGGACGATTAATCAATGAATTTAAAAACTCTAATAATATGGACATTTCTTTGTTGCCAGAAGGAATTTACTTCTTAGAAATTGCAACAGAAAAAGGAACTATAATCAAACGATTCAGTAAATTATAATATGAAAATTGGCTTAATCCGGGAATGGAAAAAACCTGCGGATAAACGAGTTGCACTCACTCCTGAATTATGCACGGAGTTTAAAAAAACATTTCCAAAGGTTGAATTGGTGGTTGAATCTTCACCAGATAGAACTTTTAAAGACAAAGAGTATAAGGCTGTAGGCGTTGAAGTTCAGAAAGATATGTCGGATTGCGACATCCTGCTCGGCATTAAGGAAGTCCCTATCAACAAGCTAATTGAAGGCAAAAAGTATCTCTTCTTTTCACATACAATAAAAGAACAGGAATACAACAGAAGTTTGCTTCAAGAAATAATTAGAAAAAAGATTACACTAATAGATTACGAAACATTAAACTGGCCTAAAGGTGGAAGAATCTTAGGCTTTGGAAAATGGGCCGGAATTGTTGGGGCTTACAATGCCTTTTTAACTTGGGGTAAAAAAATGGATTTATATCAACTTCCTCCAGCACATGAGACCAACAACTTTGAAGAGTCTATGAAGCTGCTAAAGGGAATAGATATTGGCCAAGCCAGAATTGCTTATACAGGTAATGGTCGTGTTGCACATGGAATAAGAGAGGTGCTTGAATTAATGGGAATAAAAGAAGCTACACCGCAAGAGTTTGTATCTAAGACTGTGAAGGGACCATGCTTTGTTCAACTTACCAATTGGGATTTATACCACAGAAAAGATGGCGGCAAGTGGAGCGACGAACACTTTTATAATAACCATGACGCCTATTGTTGTGAATTTGACAACTTTCTACCGCATACCGATATTTTAATCAATGGTATGTATTGGGAAAATGATATGCCTCCGCTTTTTACGAAAGCTGATACAAAAAGAGAGCACTTTAAGCTTAAAGTAATTGCTGACATTACTTGTGATGTGGAGGGAAGTATCCCCATTACCATGAAAGATACGGATATTTATGACCCCACCTTTGGATGGAGTAAATCTCAGCAAAAAGAAGTTCTACCTTACGGACCAGATACCGTTGATGTGATGGCTGTTACTAATTTACCTACCGAAATGCCAAAAAATGCAAGTGCAGAATTTGGAGGTTCATTGCTTGAGCACATATTTCCATTGCTTATTAATGGTGATAAAAACAAAATATTGGACAAAGCTACCATTACTAAAAACGGAAAGCTAAATACACACTATCGTTACCTACAAGATTTTGTTAATGGGTAAACGTTTGTAAATTATGACATTGATCAAATAAAGAAGTTGGACTAAATTTCTATCTTTGGTTAATAATAATTATGAAACCTACTCTTTTCTTGCTTGCCTTATTTTGTTCTATTTTAAGTTTCGGACAATCAACTGATGTTGCATTTAAAAACGAAATTGGATTTAATGGAAGTGGGTTTGCTTCAAACTATTTAAACTTTGGAGGAGGAGTTGTTTCAAATAATCCCTATCTAATTACTTATAAAAGGTTTTTTCAGAATGGTGCTATGCGTGTTGGATTAAATGCCAATGGACTTCGATTCGATGATAATCGCTTTGTCAATAATTCTGCCGATCAAATTGATTTCAGTCTTGATGCCCGAGTTGGTTACGAATGGAAATCTGAACTATCAGAAAAATGGTCCTTAATCTATGGAGTGGATGCCCTGTATGGCGTGAATAATTTTACAAGAAAGAGTTACCAAAATCTTTGGGATGGCTCTAAACTTGCTCCGGTTACAAATGTTTCAGTTAATAACAATCAAACCTTTGGAGCTGGACCCATTGCAGGAATTGAGTGGGCAATAACCAATCGAATAGCACTGTATACCGAAGCACGGTTTTATGGAAGATATACTGAAATTGAATCTGGCACCAAATGGGAAAATGTTACCGATGAACTAAGACACCGTTTTGGCAGTTCACTCGACAATAATGTTAGAAGCAGTTTCCAACGCGATTTAGTTCTTTTTGTTCCACTAGATGTTTTTGTCTCAATTAAATTTTAATGCATATGAAATCTATTATATTTCTATTATTCACATCAATTATTCTTTTCGTAGGTTGTACAAAAGATGGAATTGAAACTACTGGTTTTAACGGACTTTCATTAGGAAACTTCAACTATGAATTTAATGATGATGTCCCCCATTTCGTAGATTTCGCTCAACAAAGTAACTTTACGTTAACCAACAATAAAGCGAAGCTAGGACGAGTGCTGTTTTATGATAAAACGCTATCTGTAAACAACAATACTTCTTGTGGATCTTGTCATATTCAAGAGCTAGGATTTGGAGATGGTAAAGCCTTGAGCAAAGGTTTTATAAATGAAAACACAGAGAAGCATAGTATGACTATCGTAAATGCAATGGGGCAGTTTTCGTACTTTTGGAATGGTAGAGCATGGGATTTAAAAACACAAGTTTTAATGCCTATTGCAAATCACATTGAAATGGGAATTGAAAATGAGGAATTATTGTTAGCCAAGATTCAAAGTCAAGATTACTACAAACCTTTATTCGAAGATGCATTTAACGACAATGAAATTAACATAGAAAATGTGGGGGAGGCTTTGGCAAGTTTTGTTGGTTCCATAGCATCCTATAACACCAAATACGATAAAGTTCAAAAAGGTTTGGCAAGCTATACCGCTCAAGAAGAAAAAGGCTTTGAATTATTCAACACGAAATACCAATGTAACCAATGTCATGGTGGCGATAACTTCAATGAATCTTGGAGCTTCGGTTTTGGTGGTGGCAACTTTGCAAATATTGGCCTAAATGCTGAAGACAAAGATGCAATGGGTCAACCAGATATTTCTTCTGGTGGCCGAAATAAAGTACCTAACTTAAGAAATATTATGGTTACAGGCCCGTACATGCACGATGGTCGATTTAATACCATTGAGCAAGTGTTAGAGCATTATGCTTCTGGCATTAATGTATCAAATCCAAATACCGATTGGAGGCTTACCAACATGATTGAAGAAGGGAATGGAGGTTTAAATATCACTGCTGAAGATAAGCGTGCTCTTATTGCATTTCTGCATACCTTAACAGATGAGACAATTTTAACTCATCCTAAATATTCAAATCCGTTTTAATTATGCTACTTGCTTTTCAAGCAAGGCAGTAAAGAAAGCTAAACCATCTTCGTTAAAAAGGTCTTTGCTCGCTGCTCTTTCTGGATGCGGCATCATTCCAAACACGTTAAATCCGGCATTAGCAATTCCTGCGATATTATTAACCGCTCCATTGGGATTAAATGCAACATCTACATTGCCATTCTCATCGCTATAACGAAATAACACCTGCTTGTTTTCTTCCAATTGCTTAATAGTAGCATCATCTGCATAATACCTTCCTTCTGCGTGAGCAATTGGTATTTTGTATGCTGGTTTATCCGTTAGCTCTTTTGTAATAGCAGTATTTGTATTTTCAACTTTCAAATAAACGTTCTTGCAAATAAATGAATGTTGATTGTTGTGCAATAACGCTCCAGGTAGCAAGCCGCTTTCACATAAAATCTGAAATCCGTTACAGATGCCCATCACAAAACCACCATTGTTAGCATGTGTTGTAATTGATTCTATTATGGGAGAAAGCTTGGCTATTGCCCCACTTCGCAAATAATCTCCATACGAAAACCCTCCCGGTAAAAAGATATGTGTACATCCTTTTAAATCAGTGTCTTTATGCCAAAGCTCTTCAACCTTAGTACCACTCACATTTTCCAGAACATTAATTAAATCGTTATCACAATTACTTCCAGGAAATATTACAACTCCAAATTTCATGAGGCAAATTTATAGTAATCTATACGTTATTATTGAATCCAACAGATTTATCTTTTCCAATACTATTCCACCTTATTTTTTGCGAATTACCATCAAACCATCTCTAATAGGCATAAGCACATTCTCCACCCGGTTATCCGCATGTACTGCTTTGTTAAATGCATCTAAACATTGCGTCTCGTGGTCTTTACTTAACTGACTTTTGTCAATTACCTTACCACTCCACAACACATTATCAGCTATAATAACGGCTCCACTTGGCAACAAATCAATAAGTAAGTTATAATAATTGAGGTAGTTTTCCTTATCTGCATCAATAAAAACCAAGTCGAACGAAGTTTTTAAAGTTGGGATAATCTCCAAGGCATCACCCAAATGAAGTTCAATCATATTCTTATATTCGGATTGATCTAAAAACTTTCGAATTCGAGTTTCTAATTCTTCATTTATATCGATGGTGTGCAACATTCCTCCTTCTTTTAAGCCTTCGGCTAAGCAGAGAGCAGAATATCCGGTATACGTTCCGATTTCCAATATGTTTGTGGGCTGAATCATCTTAGACAGCATGCTTAACACTCTTCCTTGAAGATGACCCGATAACATTCTTGGTGCTAACACGTTGGCATGAGTATCACGATTAAGATTGACTAATAAATCGGTTTCTTTTGACGTATGCTCTTCCGCATATATCGCTAATTTTGGGTCTAAAAATTCCATTAATTAAATTTAAAACTTGCTTCTATTAATTTATGATCTGAGGCTATTTCACTTGTGCTTTTGTAATCTATGCACGTAAAATCATTGTCGTATAAGATATAATCTATCCGTAGCAATGAAAAAGGCTTCAAATAGGTTGCACCCCAACCATTTCCTTGCTCAACAAATGCATCCTTTCTTCCAGATCTCAATTGTTGATAGGCATAACTCTGTGGGGTATCATTAAAATCACCTAAAATTATTACGGGATACGGACTTTCTTCAATCGTTTCTAACAAGGTCTTTACCTGATTTGAACGCGTTTGAACGGCACTTTTAATCCGAGACACTACGTTCTTAGCATAGTCTTGATATTCTTCACCTGCTTCAACATTTAGCATAGTATGATAGTCTTTGGATGAAACATTATTTGACTGTAAATGAGTTGCAACAAATCGTATCACTTCCCCCTTTATTTCAATATCAAAAACCACCGACATGTTATTGGTGAAATGATTGAATTTTACCTTTTCCCAATCTATAATTCGATGCTTCGAAACAATTTTTAAACCGTAATCGTATCTATTTTGCTCTGCATTTAAACGAATAAACTGTTGATATGGATAGTTTTCTGAACTAATACTTCCCTTCTTATTAAGCCACTCAATCATTACAGCAACATCGTAATTATTTGCCTCTAAGTGGTAGTCAATTTCATCAGAAGTATTTCCCTCATTGTACACTTTTTGAACGTTGGTGTTAAATGAACAAACCTTAAAATCTGGAATTCCATTCTCCGCACTATTAAACTGAATCTCTCGAGCTATAAACTGAAATCCGATACCAATAACCAGTGCATTGTAAAACCATCTTTTTCGTTTAAGAATAATCCATACCAGAAGTAAAAATAGATTTAACCCAAGCCAAAATTTATAGGTTAAACCGAAAAAAGCAATTGGCCAAAAATCTTGTGGGTCAACCTGCGAAGCAAGATACACCAACAATAGACCGATTATGGCCATCCAATTAAGCGTGTCAAATATTTTCCTTACTGTTTTATTCACTTGCCTTAAATAGAATGTCTTTTTCTTCTTTGGTTAAACTGTTATATCCACTTTGTGATATTTTATCCAAAATAGCATCTATTTCATGTTGATTTGGCTTCGTTTTTACACGCGATCTTTTCTTATTAATAACTACCTCATCTATTTTGGGTTTTCGAATGAAGCTGGGTAATTTTATGTTTGGAAAGTGAATCTTACCCTGAACGTTTAGAATAAACAATAGCCCGAAGAGTGCTCCTCCCATATGTGCTAATAATCCTCCGGCATTTGAACTTATTGGAAATGAGTATAAATCACGAAAAACGAAAAACAGAGCAACCCATCGCATTTCGATATTAAACAACCCAAAAGGACGAACATTGTAATAGGGAATGTGCAGCCCTGTTGCTACAATAATTGCTGTTACACCGCCAGAAGCACCTAAGAGTGGAAGGAAACCAATTTGTTCTGCCAATGCTGGCGAAAGGTTTACTGTGGCCACATACGTTAATCCTCCCA
>CBDUEX010000073.1:0-7024 GCA_965366305.1 uncultured Bacteroidia bacterium
TAGTTTGAAACGAGTTTCCTAGCTTTTTATCTTTCCCATTCCAAGTGTATACATTTCCGTGTTGTCGTATAATAATGTGGTTAGAATACTTACCAAAATGAAAAGCTTGCTGAACATCATTGTATTTCAACTTATTAAGTTTCTTTAAATCTGGATAAGAGTAAACAGCCACTTCAGCAGGAGTAGCTACAACCATTTCCAAGCCATAGTTGCCTCTACTTAGTGATTGCAAATCACTAACTTCTAGCTCTTTATGGAGTTTGTCTTGTGCAATATTCCATAGTTGAATAATGTACTTGTTAGCGTTTTTCTCCTTCCATGTTATGATGGTATAAAAACCAGATTCGTCAATTTGCAGATCAATTAAATCTGCATTAGCTTTCTTTGGTACACTTGCAACGTATTCTCCTTTTATAAAATCATATACCGAAACTAAGTGTGTTTTGGTATCATAATCAAAAACAGCAAATTGTAAATTTTCATTTAGAGCAAAGTGATGAAGTTGGTTAGACCAATTAAACGATTCACTAGAAAGCTGAGCTTTATTTAAATCCCACATTTTAAGATGGTCTGTAAATGCATATAGAAAATTATAGGTTGAATTAAAAAACAGTTTGGTTGGCTTTTCTGCATATCCACCCATTTGCACTTGTTCGAACTTGTCATTTTTACCCACATATACTGCGGTAACATTATTGTTGTTGATACCAAGAAGAACATTTTTTTCTCCATAATTTTTATACCCAACAGACATAAAATTCAGTTCTGGCATATCAATCCGTTCAAAGCTAAAAGGCCGTAGATTTACCATTAGCTCCCCCAAAATAAGTCGTGTATTGTCAGCTAAAAAACCAAGATTATCATATTTATAGTGGTAGACTTTCTGATTAAGTGGCAGAATTTTATCAATCAATCTGATATCAGAATTGGTTGACACATATCGACTTATTGGAACGCTTGTGCCTTTTGATGGATTTATAATAAAATAGAAACTGTCCGAAGCAGCAAGCAGCAAATTGGCAAATTCACCTTTGTTTACGTTGCTGTATTTTATTTTAGTTATTTCTTGTGAAGTTTTTAGAGAGGTTAATTTTCGTTTATAATCACTTCCATTTTCTTCCAATCGATAAGACTGAATGCCACCAGGCACTTCTGCAAACATCATGGTTGCATATTCATCTACATCAAAATTTCGAAACCCTTCAAACGGATGACGGATAGTATCTATCGGTGTAAAATCATCTCCATCTAAATAAACACGTGACCATGTGGAAAATAAGACAAAGGTCAATCCATATTTGTTCTTTGTCCTTGTTTTATCAATGTATTTTGACCGGACATGCAGCAATTCATCGGAAGAATAAAAGTGTGTTATAACCGTATCTGCCATATAATCAATAATGGCTGTATGTTGTTTTTGGTAGCTATGCACCAACAATCTGTGATTCCCTATTCTGCTAACGTCCGCGATGTAATCTATATGTGTTAGCCCAATTTCTTGTATAGCGTTAGGCAGCGTAGAGATTAGCTTGTTGGTTTTAATATCCCATCGTTTCAGAACCCCTCTTTCGTCTGCAGTAAAAAAAGATGAGAATGAGTTGTTCTGACAAGTAGCAGTAATTGTATTGTTATGAGCAAATTGTGGAACTAGTTCTGGTAGTTGAGCATGTAGCATAATTGAAGTAAAGACTATTACTCCAATCCATATAATACGTTTTAATGTGTTCTTAGTGTTTACCATACTTTAAAATCGAACTCCACATTCTCTTCGCGAGTAGTGGGACGTTGTTGACCAAATGTAAGATCGAAGACAGTGTCGGAAACATACTTCTTAAGTTCTGAAATCCGAATTTCACCATCACCATTTAAGTCCGCTTTACTATTTATTAATCCATCAAGGATAGAATAGGTAAATACACCATTCTCCCATTCCTTACTTTCTAATGCATAACTGTTCCCAGCAGCTGCTGAAATTACTTGAGTTCCATTACTGTTGAATTCACTAAAAAGTTCTTTCATTAACTCAAATGAATTTGTTAAACCTATTGAATTTAGTTTATCATCATCTTCCATTCCTGCTCCTTTATACGAATAAGATTTAACGCCACTTTTTTGGCCAGTGGCAAGAGTCAATAGCGTATCAGACGTAAAAATCGCATCTTTATCTACTTCTCCACTGTGGCATGCATCCATTAACAGCAAACGCTTACGAGCTTTACAGTTTTGTAAGACTTTCTCAATATCTTCATAGGCTATGCCACCAAAATTGGGATTGTCAAAATTGCAATTATAGCCAGCAAAAAAGAAGTCGTAATTGGCATCTAATAAACCGTGCCCAGAAATGAATAATATCACCTGATCATGAACTGTTGCGTGTTTTAGTTTATCAGCGATTTCTGAGAGTGTGATATCATTAACTGCTTGATTATAAAAAGTATTAACAATTATGCTGTCGTAATTTACAGAGTCTGTTTGAAAAGCCTTCACTAAATCTTGCCCATCTTTTACGGCATAATTGAGGTTATATGTTGAATCTTTGTATTCTGATACTGACATGGTAAATAGATACAAATTAGAGCTCGTTTTATAATTGCATTTTATATTTAAGCCTTCTTTTAGACTTTGCAATCCAGCTTCATTCTCGACCCACACTTTAATTGCATTTTCGCCGTATGACAATGCTACTGTAATAATTGAATCCCATTCATTTCCTGATAAATTAGTTTGAGAAACAAGAACACCATTTACTGCTATATTCAGTTTTTGCAGCTGGTTTTTAAAATCAAATGCTTCAACTTTAATCGTTATCTCATCATCGTTTGTTAATATTGGCAAAGATGCTTTATTTTTAAAGTTGATATTGGGAAAACTAGTAATATCGACAGCTTGAATGCCTAATCGTTTTATTCGTTTGGTTGAAGCAAGTTGTATCGCATCAACAAAAGCTGCATCGCCTAACTGCAAGTCTCTCAACACTTTATCTGGCCTATTATACGTTACATCAAACTGCTCAGATGGATATATTTTACCGCCAATTTCAAAAGCTATATTTCCTAAGTCTTGCTTGCCTGCCCAGTAATAATTTTCAGGATTTACCCATATAAATGAACCTGTGTTTTGCGGATAGAGATCAACTAAAACTTTGTTTTCACTGAAATCTATTAGGCGAATTTTATTCTCTTCATTACAAAATGCAATAGTCTTTTGACTAGGATGAAAGGCAATATCATTTATAAACCAATTTGAAGAGCTGTCTTCTAATACCTTCTTAAATTTATTTGATGCATCTAGCAAAATAAGATTATAGTAATACGTTGCAAAAGCCAATAGTTTTTGATCTTCCGACACCTTTAAAGATGTAACCATCTCCCCATTGTCTCGTTCTTTCCATTTTCTATATCTATGTTTCCAAATCTTCTTCCTTGATTTTGCATCTACTAGTACAATACTCCAATGGGATTCAATAGCAAGATTACCGTTGTTTAATTGCTTTACATCATAAATTTTATTTTTAAAGCCAAGTTTATATGGCTTTAACGACTTCCCAGTGGATGCATCAAATCGATACAATTTATTGGTGCGATTGGTAACGAACCCACAATTCCAGTTTTTCTCATTTTCAATTACTAAATCTTCCTCAAACAACAGCCTGTTTTGCTCTAAATCATAAGCACTCAAAGTCTTAGCACCTTCTAAATCAAAAGTGTAGAGAATTTCTCTATCATTATCTAAGAAGTAATTCAAATTACTAAAAGTTAATGTATCATCCGAGTATTCTTTTCTTTCATTCAATCTATTTATAAAAACAGGAACTTCATTTGGGCTCCAAGTTATAAAGGCGTTTTGAAAACTGCTTGGTGTTAAAATGTGGTACAACCCATTTTGAACAAGCTGATGTTCTCCGTTGGTTAAGTTCAGAGAAGTAAGGCTTGGTCCTGAAGACATACTCAATTGAGCAATCAATTTTTCACCAGATTTATTAAAATTTATTTTGTATGCCTTTGTAGATGTAAATCTAGGGATATTGGTACTAATGTTTGTTGTTGTTTCAACATCAAAGTTGGATAGTTCCATAAATTCTGTTTCTGAATTATAATATCCTGTTAATGCCAAAATATTTCCGCTTGGATGAAAATCTATATCGGAAACTAGATTACCCATACTGTGATTAAAACTTTTCAATTTCAAACTAGACAAATCCACAATACTCAGCTTATTATTCGTGTTGGTAAAAACAAAAAATTTATTTTTAGGATCAAAAGTAGTTGGGCTATACATAATCATATTCCCCGCCGTGAACATATGAATCGCAGTGGTTCCTATGTTTTCTGTTTCCTCCACATCCCATAAAGAAGCAATTGAATCACTTCTTACGGCGGATAAGAAAACGGAATTAGGACTTACATCTAGTTGAAATATTTGAGCAGGCTCTTTGAACCAATGTGTATAATCAATTTTCATATCCCAATCGTCAAAAATCAGATGAACTGGCCATTTATAAATAAAGCTATCTCTTCCTCCACTATACAAAAATGTGCCTCCATCATTAAAACTCAAAGCGGAAACAGTACCTGTATGTTTTTCAATTTCTCTCTTTTTATCGAGCTCCCAATTGTATAGATGAATGTACTTTGTTCCACCACAATACGCAATTATGGAAGTCTCTTCTGCGTTACAAAAATGAACTTCGTTTACATCTTCACTATGCATTATACTCCTAATCTCCGTCAATTTAGATCCGCTTATTTCCCAAATTTTAATTCTTCCCATCCAATCTCCTGTAACCAGATGCTTTCCATCAAGTTTAACCTCCATGGCCCTTATCATATCTGAATGGGCATGATATTCTCTTATTAGTTTGTTGAGATTTGCATCCCACACTTTAATTTTTCCATCCCATGAAGAAGTATAATAGTATCTTCCTGAAGGGTGATATTCTAGAGAATATGGTACGCTGTGATTTGCCTGAACTACTAGATTCATGTTTGTACTATTTTCATCAAGCATAATGATGTCTTGATTTAACTCTTTAGCAATTTGTTTATATTTTTTCGCAGCTTGAAAGTGGTTTAATTCTTGATATAATGCTGCAATTTGAATTGCCGATTGAAGCTTTTGCTCAGATAAATCTAATACTACACTACTTGTATAAACTAACTTTTCTATTTCAAGTGCATCTTGATATCTAAACTCCTTTGCAAAACTTTGGCTTCGGCTTATCCAAAACTCTAACAATCCGTCTTCTTCAATTTCCTGCTTAAATTTTAATATAAGATGTTCTTGATCGCTTAAGTTCAAAAAGTATCTTGTCAAAGAATTGAAGCTCAATGGGGCATTGTTAATTATCCATGTTGCGAAAGTTTCAGACAATTTAAAAGTTTGACCTAAATATTTGCTAGGGAAATCAGAAACATAATCCAAAAAAAGATTGATGTCGGCATATTCAATATCGGAGAATACATCATTTAATGTTAAATCTTTAAACGCCCCCGTAGATGCTTTTAACATTAGAATTGAATCTCCCTTATATGCATCATAAATATCTGAAATTTGAAAGACATAAAATGCGTCAAAAATGGGCTTAAACATTTGATAATCTGTACAAAACAAAAGATCAACACCTTGTATCTTTTCATTATAGTTTCCAGTGAAAACTGAATGATAGTTCAAATAAAGTTCTTCCATATAACTGCCCTCGAAATCAGGAATTCTTCCTGACAATTCAACTAACAAATCGTCACCGAAACCAATAAAATCATTATATCGAGAAACGTCGAAAGTATAGGTGAGAATGCTATCGCTGGATTCTTTTAAATCTCCGGCAAAGTGGAACCAATTATCAGAAATTTGAGTTTTTAAGGTTGCCTCAATTGGGTATATTCCTATAGCCTTTGCAATCATTACTCGAACTTCAAACACATTCTTTGATAAAGTATCTACGCTATAAACAGGGACATGAATAGATGAATAATTGTACGCTGATGATTTTAGCTTGGCATATAATTCTGGATTGAATAAACTTAGTTGGTGGTAAAAAGCCCGTATTTCTTCAATCTTATCAAAAAACAAAAACTCTTGACTGTTCTCAACCGCTAACTGTGATGCTAATAGCAGATAGTCTCGTCCTTTATTTATATTTACTAATTTATAAGCAGTTAGCAAAGCTGAAATTTTATCTGCTGAACTTGCGGCAGAGTCCGCTATTAATAGTTCGGTAGCTTCAACAAAACGCGTTCTTGCTTCACCATTTTTGCCTTGCTCATATAAAACATTTACTTGCTTAAAAAGTGACGTAGCTGATTGACTAAAGACTGAATAATATGAAAAAACTAAAAGTACAACAAGGCACTTACGCATTTTACTTTCGCTGTTTTTTAGTTTTAAAAATTAAGAAAACAGCAAATATTGCAATGGCAAGAATTCCAAATTTCATCAATCGTGCCCAACTCGATTTTTCGTGCTTTTGCTCTAAATCTAGTTCAGCAGCTTCTATCTTCTCCCCAACATCATCCAATTGAGATTCTAAATCTTGTCCGGCCTCCTCTAATTGCGATGCTTCATCATCCATACTGTCTATTGAAGCAGAAGTTACGTCCAATTGTTGTTGAATTTCTTCTATTTCCTCCCCAATTGTATTGGTTTGAGCATAGCTGAGATTAACCATTATAAGAATAAAAAGGCTGAAGGTTATTTTAAGAAAATGTTTCATACGCATCTAATTTTGAGGTTTAAGCAAGAAATCTAATCCTAACAAAGTTATAGAATATTTATTGCATTTACACTTACTGTGTAATTTACTTAGCGTAGATTTTTAAACTGAGAATAAAAGTCATGGTTAGCTTGTCGGTTAGTTTCAACTTCAAGCACTACAGCTTTTTTGCCCCTACCAATAGCCTTTATTTCTTCTTTACCTAACGCAAATTCAGTGAATACTGGGATTAGGCGATGGATTGGTGCATAAATTAATTGTATTTTTGTTGGAATTTACGATTGCTGAGAGGATCAGTAATTGCATATAATCTTC
>CBDUEX010000074.1:0-6934 GCA_965366305.1 uncultured Bacteroidia bacterium
TTCTTCGTTCATACCTTTCCAAGCAAATACAGGTGTTCCTGCAGCAGCTATTGCAGCAGCAGCTTGGTCTTGAGTTGAGAAAATGTTACATGAGCTCCAAGAAACTTGTGCTCCTAATGCTTGTAATGTTTCAATTAAAACAGCTGTTTGAATTGTCATGTGAAGACATCCTGCTATTCTTGCTCCTTTAAGTGGTTGGCTATCACCAAACTCTTCTCTTAAAGACATTAGCCCTGGCATTTCTGCCTCCGCTATATTAATTTCTTTTCTACCCCACTCCGCTAACGAAATGTCTTTTACTTTGTAATTACTCATTGTTTGTGTGCTCATTCTTTTTCTTACAGTTTGCAAATTTACTATTTATTGAACAATCCAATGAGCTAAATTGTTGCATATTTGCAATAAAATAATCACGATATATGTATCCAGAAGAATTAGTGGCTCCAATGAGGGCCGATTTAACAAATAACGGTTTCACCGAATTAACAGATGCAGACAGCGTTTCAAGCGTTCTAGGTTCAGCAAAAGGCACGAGTTTACTCGTTGTAAATAGTGTATGTGGATGTGCAGCAGGTAGTGCACGACCAGGTGCGGTTAGCTCATTAAGTGGCGAAAAGAAACCAGATCATCTTTATACGGTGTTTGCAGGTCAAGACAAAGAGGCAACAGCAAAAGCAAGAGAGTTATTACTTCCTTATCCTCCATCATCTCCAAGTATTGGTTTATTTAGAGATGGCGAATTGGTTCATTTTGTAGAACGTCACCACATTGAAGGACGTAGTGCAGAGATGATTGCAGACCATTTAAAATTGGTTTACAAAGAGTTCTGCTAGAAAAAAGATGTATTAAGTGATACTTCACTTAGTGAAAGCACAATGTAACTACGTTGTGCTTTTTTTTATGCCTAAAATTAAAGCCCTTGTGTAACTACGTACTTTAATATCAAATCCTCATCTTCCTTTGATAGCTGGGCATCTTTATGCTTATTCGCCTTTGCACTCATAGATGGTACCAGTTCTTTCCATTGCTCTTCTGTAAATTTTAAAGGATTTTTCAAGCCATGACATGATTGGCAATTCGATTCATACAAATTCTTGCCGTCTTCATACATCTGATTGTTATATCCCGGATACTTAATAGTAGCCTTCTCTAGATTTACGGGAGCAACAGCTACGGGTTCTGTTGCTATTTTAGCCGAAAAACAAGCAACTAGTGAAATGCTTATGCTAAAAAAGAATAGTACTTTCATATACTCAAAGCTACAAAAAAATCCCAACCTCTAAAGAGATTGGGATTTGAATATTTTTAATTTGGTATGGTGCTTTATGGTGCTCCAACTCTGTGCATAGCACATCTGAAACCAAGTGTTGATGTTGATTGCTCTTCATCTAAATATCTTCTAGTTCCTGGAGATGCCCAGTAGATTCTATCGTTCCAAGAACCTCCTTTGAACACTCTTGCTTGATTATCGATAAGAGTTGTAACTCCGTACTCATAACCTTGCTCTCCGTCCATGTAGTCTTCCTCATCAAGATAACCTTTATTGTCAGCTCTCTTATAGTTTCTTCTTCCTACATTTTCTTCTTCAGTCACTGGAACATAAACCAATCTACCTAAACTATCTTTTACATCAACTATACCATCTTGGTCTAATGCCTTTTTAGTATACAGGTTACCTCTAAATGAATTGAAATCACTCATATCTTCATAAGACAACGGACGATAAATGTCCATTACCCACTCAGACACGTTTCCACTCATGTTATATAAACCATGATCGTTTGGCCAATACGACCCAACTGGAACTGTAATGAATCCTTTATCATTTAATCTTCCTGCTACACCACCTTGGTCACCTTTACCTCTTTTGATATTGGCGTTGATATACCCTCTGTTTTTCTCTTTGCCACCACTGTGTCTTACCGTTAAACCTTCCCAAGAATAGATTTTCTTTTGGTTTACGTTTTCATAGGTAGTTGCTCCAACGTTTGCCTGAGCAGCAAATTCCCATTCAGCTTCAGTTGGTAGTCTGTAATCAGGAAGCATGATTCCATCTTCCATTCTTACATCTCTTGTACCTTTTTTGGTTCTATAATCTCTCATTTGGTGCTTGCCAAAGGTTAACCCTTCGTGCTGACCAACATAATATGCTCCAGTATTGAAACCTGCTTCGTTCATTTGATCAGGATCTGGTTGTAAAACACCTTCTCTAATCAAAATCATTTCGTTTACTCTATCAGTTCTCCATGCAGCATACTGTGTAGCTTGTTGCCAATTTACACCTACAACAGGATAATCCTGGTAAGCTGGATGTCTGAAGTAGTAATCTACATAAGGCTCGTTGTATGCCAAACGGTTTCTCCAAACATTGGTGTCTGGTAACGCATTTGCAGCAACTTCTGGATAATCTAAGTAAACTCTACCCAACCAAAAGACATACTCTCGGTAGTGGTTGTTGGTTACTTCGGTTTCATCCATATAAAAAGAAGGTACAGTTACCTTTCTTTCAATATTGTCATGCTCATATGTAACGTCTTGCTCTGATGAACCCATAGTGAAAGTACCACCATGCACCAAAATAAGACCTGGACCTGTTTCTTGTCCAGCATATTCATGCTTTTCAAATCCACCCCATTTAGAATCATTGTAATTCCATCCGGTAGTAGACGATTTTTCTTTTTTACATCCAACAGAAAGGAAAAGTCCTGCTGTTAGGATTACGATTGTGAATTTATTCAACTTCATATTCTGAGAAACTATAAGTAATAACTATATTCTATCTAAAATATTGTGCAATTATACAATTTTTTGACCTCAACTAAAAATCAGGACAACTAAGTCTTCTATATTTAGGAGTAGGAGTTTTAGAGCACCATTCTATTGCCGCCGACACTTCATGTGAGCCTCTAGCTGCAGATTTCGCACTTGAAACAGTTAAATCATAACTGTATCCAAATTTAAATTTGTCTTTTCTAAATCCAACCAATGCCATTAATGCATCTGAGTTGGTATACTCACCAAATGTTTGTCTAAACCACAAACCAGTAACCAATGGACCCTTGTTGTAGTAGAAACCAATATTCATTTGAGTAAACTTGTTTTGCAACATAAATAACACATTAGGAGAAATTGACGTTTCTGGATTTCTTTTTCCATCTAACGGAATTACAAGCCCACCATGTGCAGTATATCGTCTTGGAACAATTGCTTCTGGATTGTTATAAAACGTTTGAACTGGTTCAATCAGGTTATGAACTGCAACACCTCCATAAAAACGTTCGGTGTATGCTAAGAAACCTGTAGAGAAATTTACATACCCTACTGTATTGTCTATATATGGCTCATCTGTTGGATTCACAAAACCTAAACTTGGATTTATTTGATCTTCAAAACGCAAACGTTTCCAATCTATGCTTCGTTGGCCATATTGTCCTTCTAGTCCAAAACGCATCGTTAACTTACGATTAACACGCAATTGATACGAGTAAACTGCAGATACAGAAGTAGAGGTTAATAAGCCTTCTCCTGCTCTATCATCCATTAATATAATACCGATACCACCACCTATTTTATCAAAATGCTGGTCGTAACTAGCAATTGTAGTTAGGAAAGTACCTGGCAAACTGGGCCATTGGTTTCTATAATTTAAAGCAACTCTACCTCCACCACCACAAGTACCAGTGCCGGCCATAGCTGGATTAGTATATAAAGGTGACGCGTAAAATTGTGTTATTTCTGGATCTTGTGCACTAGCAGAGAGTGCAGCACAAATACCAACTAGTAAAAATAAAGTAGCTTTAATATTTCCCATTTTCAGATTTTATTAAACATACAAAGATAAAACATTTGTATAGATACGTTCAAAAAAAATAATTATTGTGTCAAATTATGCCTTTTGTTAATTTAATACAATAAAAATGGGGTTAATATTGTTAGTTGTTCAGAGTTACCTAATTATCGAATGATTCAATATAAAAATGCAATACTTTTTGTGCTTCTATTTTTTATAGGAAGTACGGTAAGTTTTGCTCAAAATCTTAAAATTCAACTGGATTGGAACATCAATGAAGAAGTTAAAGCCGACCCTGAAATAATTGGATTTCAATTACTTACACCATTTTGGTGTTCGGATTGCAAAGAAGCTATCTCTGATAATTTTATTGTTCCGTACATCGATAAGAAAATTCCAATCAACTCGAAAGAAGTGGCTAATGTTAGACTGACCAACATTATAACAAAAAACAGTGCAAATACAGACCTGTTGCCTTACTTAGCTGAAGACTTTAAAATTAGACAAGAAATTACCATTGAAAATGGAAATAAGTTTCTTCATCTTCTAATTACACCGGTACGAAAATCAAATAATAGTTCGGAATTACTGGTTTCTTGCGATATACAGTACACCACCAAAGACGTTTATACGCCAAACACTAGGTCTCGAAATAAAAAAGACCAAACCTATAACTCGGTACTCTCGAGTGGAGATTTTTATAAGATTAGCATTGCAAACGATGGTGTTTATAAAATTGATGCCAGCTTTCTAGCACAAACAGGTATTGACGTAAATTCCGTTTCGATGTCTAAGTTTAAGATTTATGGAAATGGCGGAACGATGCTTCCTGAAGTAATTTTAGATGACAGACCAGAAGATCTAGTCGAAAATGCAATTATGGCATATGACCAGAATAATAATGACAAGCTAGACGCAGGTGATTATTTTCTTTGGTATGCTAAAGGGCCTGATGCATTTACGTTTAATATTAATAACCAAAAATATGATGCTGCAAGTCATGATTTTGATGAGCATTCCTACTACTTTATCACTTTTGATGGAGCAAATGGTAAACGAATTTCTTCAAACGGAAACGGCCAAGGGCAAACTGTAGATCACGTAATTTCCACCTATGATTATATTCTATTTCATGAAAATGATGATGAGAATCACATCAAATCAGGAAGGATTTGGTGGGGAGATAAAATGCAGTCTCAAGTCATTAAAAAATTCACATACACCTTACCCGGCTTAGTAACTAATGTTCCTTCTAAATTTCGAGTAATTACCGGTGTTAGAAGTTTAAACAGTAGTTTTATTACACTAAAAGTTGGAGGGATTTCTACCTCTCCTATTAATCACGGAAGCGTTTCTGGCGATTACGATAGAGATTTTATAAACGGTCCTAAAATGACGGACAGAGATTTCACAATCACATCGGAAACCTTTGATATTGAATTTGAATATTTTAAAACACTAAATGAATCAGCAGCGTGGATTGATTATTTTATGTTGACCTGTCAACGTAAACTTAAGGTTTACGATGAGCAACAAATCGTTCGGATTAATAGCCTTAATAAAGTAGGTGATCTCAAATTTGAAATTGAGAATTATACAGCAACTTCACGAATTTGGAATATTGCTGATATAAATAACCCACAAATTCAGCAAGTATATACCGATGGTGCAAAGCAGTCATTTATTCTTCCGAATATCAATTCAAGCACCTTACCAAAATTTGTAGTGTTTAATGAAGCACAACTATTTACACCTACCTATCTTGAGAAAGTTAAAAATCAAAACTTACATGGTTTAGCCAATATAGATTATGTGATTATTTCGCACGAAGACCTATTGGATCAAGCAAACAGATTGGCTAATTTTCATCGTAGTTATCATAACTACACGGTTGAAGTGGTAACTCCATCTCAAATATTCAATGAATTCTCATCTGGGAGTCAGGATGTTACTGGAATTCGCGATTTTGCTAAATTACTCTACGACAGAGGGAATAGCTCAGGAACTCCATTCAAATATTTACTCCTATTTGGTGACGCCAGTTACGATTACAAAGATATTGAAGACAACAACACCAATGTAGTTCCTATCTATCAAAGTTACAATTCGCATCAACCGCCGTATTCTTATTGCTCTGATGATTATTATGCAATTTTAGATGATGGGGAAGGCTATTGGGGAATACAAGACAAAGATGAAGGGCTCGATCTAGGCGTTGGTAGATTACCTGCTTCAAATGCCTACGAAGCAAAAGTAATAGTTGACAAAATACTGCATTATCATTCTCAAGCTAGTTTTGGTAATTGGACACAAAACTTAACTTTTATTGGAGATGATGAAGACGGCAATGACCATGTTGGACCTTCAGAACAGATGACTAAAATACTTCGAAGTCAGAACCCAGAATATAATATCAATAAAATCTGGCTTGATGCCTACGAGCAAGTTTCATTTGGAAGTGGAAATAAATACCCTGCTGTGAATGATGAAATCACTAAGTCGATTAACAGTAAAGGAACGCTGATTTTTAATTATGTTGGACATGGTGGTGAAAATGGGATGGCTCATGAACGAGTGGTAACACGTCCAGAAATTTCAGCATGGACCAATTATGATAAGCTCTCTTTTTATATTACTGCAAGCTGCGAATTGGCTAAAATTGATAATCTCTCCATTGAATCACCAGGAGAATTAATGCTTTTAAGCACACAAGGTGGTGCAATTGGTATGGTGGCCACTACACGTGTGGTTTGGATAGGTGCGAATACCGATTTAAATCTTGAAATCATGAATGACAATATGTTCAAGGTTACAGACAATAAGCTGCGACCACTTGGAGATATTTACAAGCAGACTAGAAACGATGCTATAGAAGAAATCAATAAACGTTGTTTTATGTTGATTGCGGATCCTGCTATGTCGTTACTTCATCACAATTACAATGTGGTAACTACGGCAATAAACGGAAAGAGCTCACTCGGATTTAGCGATACGCTTAAAGCATTAGATTTAGTAACCATAGAAGGTGAAATTAGAGATAATTCGAATTCGTTGATCTCTAATTTTTCAGGAACCTTATTCCCTACTTTCTATGATAAGTTCTCTACCTATAAAACCTTAGGCAATGACCCTAGAAGTTATCCA
>CBDUEX010000075.1:0-6818 GCA_965366305.1 uncultured Bacteroidia bacterium
TATTAAAAATTACATTGATGAATTATACTCCTATCTCGCTCGAGTTAGAAATCAACTTGGAAATTTAAAATTGAGCAATAAGGTTGAAAGTTTTGACCTAGACCTCGACACTATTATCCCAACAGGCCTGGTAATCAACGAGATACTAACATTGATTTTAGATTCTTCTTCATCAGAAGCACAAGAAGTTGAAATATCTGGCAGTGAGTTGAATGGTGAATATAGATTTAGTATTACGAGTCTTATTCCTCCTCAGACGGAAAATAGAAGGACAAGTAACTTAGGAATAAGCATCGTAGAAAGGTTAGTTCAAAAACAACTAAGGGGCACAATTCAGTTTAACAAAGTGGGTGACCATGTTATCGGAGCAGATATCACTTTTACAAAGAAAACATGACATTGAGAGGTATATTATATAGTTTATTCCTAATCCTTGGGCTTGCTTCATTTGCAGACTCCAAGCTCGATTCGTTAATTCAAGAACTTGAATCGAGCAGTGAGAATACACCGTATAATGTTGAGAGTGAAACCGTAAAAAGACTTAGAAATTTGAGTGTATCGGCCGATTCAAATGTGGTGGCTATTCAAATACTTAAAGAGCAATATTTGAAACTAATTTCAAGTTCAACAGAGCGAAGTGATTATACCAACGCCATTCACTTCCAACATGCATATAATAAGGTTAAACAAATTGAAAATGAACAGAATCAGATAAAAGCGTTTCAGACTAAATCCGAAGTACTTGCTTCAGAAGATCGCTTGGAAAATTTTAAAGTCTTAGCAAAACAAAGAGAAGTAAATAAGATTAAGATTGATGAATTAGCGGCACGAAATAAAACACTTCGGAAGGCTAGCATTGGTATTGGTATTGTGCTGTCGTTATTTGCTCTTGTGGTATATACTAACAGAAGAGGATCATTAAATGCAGATGGATATAGTAAACAGCTACTTGCAATAAATAGCAATCTTAAAGCCTCATTAGACGAGAAAGATTCTTTGTTACGTGAGATACATCATCGTGTAAAGAACAACCTTCAACTAATATCCAGCATTCTTAGTTTAGAAGAGGGCTTAGGTCAAGCAAAAACAATTGAAGAAAGTATATTCGATACAAGTGCAAAGATTAAGTCTATGGCACTTATTCATGAACTGTTTTATGATCCCAGTACAGCTGGTAACATAAATTTGAAAGAGTATTGCAATAGACTAGTGCAGCTCATATCAGAAAGTTATATGTCGGGAGACAATAAAATTGAAATTAGAGTTGAAAGTGAAGATATATTTCTAGAGATGGATAAAGTAACACCTTTAGGTTTAATTATTAATGAATGCATCTCTAATTCTTTAAAGTATGCATATCCTGTTCTAGAAGGAAAGATAGACCTACGAATAGTAAAGAATGAAGAAGAAATTACGCTGATTATCGAAGATTATGGACAAGGATTGAGCAGTGAATTTGATCTCCAGAGTATTAAATCTCTGGGAATTAAGCTAATTAAAAAATTGACTGAAAAGCAGCTGCATGGAAGCTATAAAATTGAGAACAAGGTAGATAACGGAGTAATTAATGAAGTTAAATTTAAAACAACATGAAAAAAAGAATTCTAATTGTTGAGGATGAAGTTGCCATTGCTATGGATCTAGAAATGAACCTAGAGCAGTTAGGTTATGAGGTTTGTGGACATGCTGTTTCATTTGCAGAGGCCATCGATATTTACACTAAAACAGAACCAGACTTGGTTTTAATGGATATCAATCTCTATGGCGACAAATCGGGTATTGATGTTTCATTATGGATCAAAGAACGGTCAAATACACCCATTATATTTTTAACGGCATTTAATGATGACGCTACTTTTAAGAAGGCTATTGAAAGTGAGCCGTATGGCTATATGGTAAAGCCGTTTACTGCAGAAGAACTAAGGAATCATATTGCAGTTGCATTTAAAAAATCAGAAAATGTGCTAGGTCCTGAAGATTACCTGAAGGAAATATTTGACAATCACAACTCAATGGTAGTAGCCTTGTCTGCGGCTAATGAGCCGAGTTATGCCAACAAGTTGTTTCTCTCAAAGCATGCTCTAAACGACTTTGATTGGAATGCTTTAAACATGCAGAGTACTGATTTAAAACATTTGAAAGATTCCTCTAACATTGCTATTGAAACGTATGAATTGAACCTTCCCAATCTTCAGAAGTTAGTGATTTTAGGCAAGGCAAATGATTCGGAGTGGGGTAATAAAAATGGCAATAAGTTCTTGTTTATTAAGGATAAACGGAAGTATTCCCGAATCATGTTCACAGAGATTTTATGGCTCGAAGCGTTAGATAACTATACCACCATTTATACAGCAAACGGGAAACATACCGTGTTAGGTTATTTGTCAGAGTTTGAAAACAAACTGGATTCTAGTTTCATAAGGATACATCGATCTTACGTCGTTGCTCTGGATAAAGTTAAAAATATTGATGACTTGCATGTTGTTTTTGGAGATAAGAAACTACCAATTAGCAGAGCTCGAAAAGATGAATTATTAAGCAGACTTAGGTCGTAGTTGTGATGAGAGAACATGAAACAATTGTGTTTTTTGACGGCTACTGTAACTTATGCAATGGGTCGGTCGACTTTATTATTAGAAATGAAAAAGAGGATCAATTAAAATTCGCATCCTTACAATCTGCATTTGCTCAATCGATTATGAAAAAGTTGAATGTAAATTCGATTGGAGACAGCGTTATCGTTTATTCAAACGGAAAGCTGTTGGAATATTCTGATGCGGCACTATTTATCTCCAAATATTTGAAGTTTCCATATAGTTTAATTCAGTATACTAGTTTAATTCCTCGATTTATACGCGATGCGGTCTATAAGTTTATAGCAAAGAATAGGTATCGGTGGTTTGGGAAAAAAGATTCTTGTAGGATGCCAACTGAGGCAGAAAGAAATAAGTTTCTAAGCTAGTTTATTAGCAAGTTGGCCACAAGCAGCATCAATGTCTTTGCCTCTGCTTCTTCTAATGTTCACGATTACTTTCCGCTCTTCCAGGTACTTGGCAAAATTTTCGATTTTTTCTGTCGAGCTAGATTGAAAATCAGCCATGTCGATTGGGTTGTATTCTATTAAATTCACCTTACATTTTATTTGATTTGCAAACTGAACAAGTTCATCTGCTTCAATACTGTCGTCATTAATATCATTAATAACACAATACTCCAAGGTAACACGAGTTCCTGTTTTGGAATAAAAATAATTGAGTGCTTCTATAAGATCTTCTAGGGAGTTAGAATCGTTGATGGGCATAATTTTACTCCTGCTTTCATTGTTGGCAGAATGTAGTGACAACGCGAGATTAAATTTAGCATTATCATCTCCTAGTTTCTTAATCATCTTTGCAATACCAGCAGTTGATAATGTAATCCGTTGAGGAGACATTCCTAGGCCTTCTGGTGATGTTATTTTGGCAATGCCTGCCATTACGTTAACATAGTTCAATAAGGGCTCTCCCATCCCCATTAAAACAATATTAGACAAATTTAGTCCATATGATTTTTGTGCTTCTTCTCTTAGTAAAGCTACTTGATCATAAATTTCATCTGCACGAAGATTTCTTTCTCTTTTTAAAAAACCAGTTGCACAGAAAGTGCAGCTTAAGCTACAACCAACTTGTGAGCTTATGCAAGCCGTAACTCTATCTTTTGTTGGGATTAAAACACCTTCAACAAGAAACCCATCATTTAAGCGGAACGCATATTTGATAGTACCGTCTTTACTTTGTTGAGAATTTGCAATTGAAACGTGATTAATAACAAAATTGGCTTTAAGTGTTTCACGAAAGTCCTTTGAAAGATTGGTCATTTCATCAAATGATCGAGCACTTTTTAGCCATAGCCATTCCCATAGCTGTTTTGCTCTAAATGATTTGACATCAAGCTTATTGCAAACTTCAATCAACTCATCTTTTGATAATTTTCTTATATCTTCCAAGGTGCAAAAATAAAAAAGCCCCGCCCGAAGGCGAGGCATTTTAAATATTTTATTAATTATTAATTAATCAAAATCTTTGTTAGTTCCCATATCAGTTCTTTGTACGTTGTACATGAATGATGTAGAAGCTGCAGGATTTGCTAAGTTAGTCGTTGCTTCGGTTAAGAATGCAACAACGTCTAAATCATCACCTAGTCCAGCAACATCAACTGAGAAGTTGAATGTAGATAGAGCACCAGCTTTAACTTGATCAGCAGTAACGGCATCGCCTAAAGCTGCAGTTAATACGTTTCTTACAACGTTTGTGTGCTTGTATCCAACAATTGGATCTCCTTTACCAGCGTATGGATGACCAGTTGAATTATTGTAACCATTTCTTTGGTCATAACCAGTACCTGTTTGGTCAACTACGTCTTCAATTAACAATACTGTTAAAAAGTAGTTACCAGCTGGCATATCTGCCGCACCAATACCTAGTTTTACAGCTACATCAAGAGTTGAACCAGTTTTGCTTGTAGCGTCAATTGCTAAACCACATTTAGCTTCTTGAGCTAAAACTTGGTTAACAGTTGCTTCCCAAGTTGATCTACTTACTGCAGCACCACCAACTCTACTTACCATACCTGTTGGGTAACCAGCAGCATATTTAGCATCAATAGCATCATCATAGATGTTATCCATGTAATCTGCATAAGAACTTGTTCTGTGATAAACAGCTGAAGAAAATACATCTCCACCTACTTTGTTAGCAATGTTTTCGAAATATACTTTCCCATCTGGGCAATATGGACACCATGTGCCACTAAAGTACTCTAAAAATGCTTTTTGAGTATACGTTGTTGGAGCAGCTGAGCTACCGCCATCTGGAGTTGTTCCAGTTGTGTCGTCTTTACAACCAACAAATACAAAGGCTGCTACGATTGCTAGTAAAAATAATTTTTTCATTTTCTAATTGTTATATAAATTTAGGATGTCAAATATACTCAATATTTGCTGAAAAATCTGTTATCACAGAAATATGACAGAAAGCTTCTACAGCTTCATTCGAGCTAATAACGAATTCCTTGAATTTCTAGTGTTGGATGTTCCGATTTACTGCAGCTTCCGATTACCTTAGCTTCGATGTTATATTTTGCTGCGATATCTATTAATTTGGCGGCATTCGCAGCTGGGCAATAGATTTCTAATCGGTGACCCATATTAAAGACTTCATACATTTCCTTATCAGAAGTTTCGGTAGTTTCTTGTATGGTTTTGAAAAGCGGTGGAGTGCTCATCATGTCGGTTTTGTTAATGAATAATGATTTATCTAAAAACTTCATCACCTTGGTTTGAGCTCCACCTGTACAATGAATAATGCCATTGATAGCGGTTTTTAACTTTTGGTCCGAGAATATTTCATTTAATATTGGAGCGTAAGTTCTTGTAGGTGAAAGAAGGGCTTTACCAATATCCAATGGTGTGTCTTTTAAAGGGTCTGTTAATTTAAACTGACCAGAGTAAATATATTCTTCTTCAGTGTTATTATCAAAAGTCTCAGGATATTTAGTGTAGTACGAATGGTCCAATAAATCGTGACGTCCTGATGTAAGCCCATTAGATCCTATTCCAGAATTATAAGAAGTTTCATACGTTGCCTGGCCATAAGATGAAAATGCAACAATTACGTCCTTGTCTTGAATATCAACTTCAAGAATATCTTGTATTTTAGGGCGACAAGCAACTGTGCTATCTACAATAAGCGTTTTAACTAAATCTCCTACATCGGCAGTTTCTCCACCGGTAAATTTAATGTCAACCCCAAATTGGGCTAAATTATCAATACATTCTTCAAAGCCATCAATAATCTCTTTAATTACTGCCCCAGGAATTAGATGCTTGTTTCTTCCAATGGTATTAGAAAGTAAAAAAGGACCAGTAGCACCTGTACAAATGATATCATCTAAATTCATAACGAGTGCATCTTGTGCAATACCTCGCCATACAGATAAGTCTCCAGTTTCTTTCCAATAGAGGTAGGCCAACGATGATTTGGTTCCAGCTCCATCGGCATGAACGATGTTACAATAATTTGGATCCCCTCCAATTACATCTTCAACTATTTTACAAAATGCATTTGGAAAGATTCCTTTATCTACATTGGAAATGGCTTTGTGTACGTCTTCTTTCTGAGACGAAACTCCTCTTTTCTCGTATCTGCTCAAATTTCTATGTTTGAAATTAATCTTCGTCTTTTAGCAGCCAGATTTTGCCATCTTTGATTTCAAAATCAACATACTCTTTGTCAAAAATATTGAAGCCTAAAACAGCTTGTCTACTAGTAGTTACCATTTTACACTTCACTTTAGTGTAAATCTTATCTTCAATTTTCAATTCCGGGATTGTGAACGATGTACTGAATACTTTTACTCCATTTGGAAGCTTTATCTTCTCATTTGAATTTTTGAAGTCAGCAACGGTAATTGTTTTATTGTCTAACAATTGAACCACCATTTCTTGTGGAATTAAAGTTCTTCTTTCTTCCCCATTGTACATGAATTTAATTTTCTTTCGACCGATATAGCCATATACATAATAATCATCTCTCGATTTTTGAAGAGGAATGAAATCATATTTAGCCAGTAGCTCTTGCTCTTCTTTTTGAACCAATAGCAAACTATCTTCAATTTCACGAGAACGTAAGAAACTATCAATATTACCTTTGGTCTCTATCAAGTATGAACGTTGTTTCTCAAGTAGGTAGGGACTATAAATAGAACCTTTACCATTTAAAGCCTCATCGTTTCTCATTTTATAATCAACACCAATCGACAGTACATCGAAATTACAATTG
>CBDUEX010000076.1:0-6746 GCA_965366305.1 uncultured Bacteroidia bacterium
ATGAAGAATATACTCCTATTAATCAGGCAGTATGGAGGTATGTAATGCGAAAAAATGTAAACTACTTACCCAAAGTAGCACACAAGTCTTACATCGATGGCTTGCGAAAAACAGGAATTGGAATTGAAGAAATTCCAAACATGTATGGCATGAATCGCATTCTAAAAGAAATTGGATGGGCAGCGGTGGCTGTAGATGGTTTCATTCCACCCAACGCCTTCATGGAATTCCAAGCTTATAAAGTATTAGTTATTGCTTCGGAAATGAGGCAACTTGAAAACATTGAATACACTCCTGCTCCAGATATTGTGCACGAAGCTGCAGGCCATGCTCCTATTATTGCTAATCCCGATTATGCCGAATACTTGAGAAGATTAGGAGATATTGGATCAAAAACAATACTGTCTAAACACGACAATGATTTATATGAAGCTATACGAAAACTGTCTATTCTCAAAGAAGCAGATGGTTCCGGCACTGCAGAAATAGATGCTGCGGCTGCAGAGGTAAAACGGCTTCAAGAAATGGATATCGAATTCTCTGAAATGGCTCAAATGCGAAATCTCCAATGGTGGAGCATCGAATATGGACTAATCGGTGAGCTAGACAATCCTAAAATTTATGGTGCTGGTTTACTTTCCTCCATTGGAGAAAGCAAATCGTGCATGACCGATGCGGTAGATAAACTTCCCTATTCTGTTAAAGCAGCCAAACAAGGTTTTGATATTACACAACCACAGCCGTTATTGTACGTTACCCCCGATTTTTCTTGCCTCATGGAAGTACTGGAAGAATTTGCCAACAACTTAAGTCTACGAAAAGGAGGTGCCAAAGGTCTAGAGAAACTTATTGAATCTAAAATGGTTGGGACCATCGAACTCAATACCGGCCTACAAATTTCTGGGCAATTCTCTCGTGTATTATTGAACGATGAAAACGAAGTCATCTTCTTTAAAACCGATGGACCAACAGCATTAGCATTTAGAGAAAAAGAATTAATTGGACATGGAATAGCATACCATAAAGATGGTTTTAGTTCACCATTAGGTAAGTTAAAAAATATCAATTTAGCTATTGAAGACATGGGCCCATTCGACTTAAAAGCATACAATTTTTATGATAATGAATGGTTATCATTTGAGTTTGAAAGTGGCATAAAAGTAAAAGGACTAAATGTTACTGGAATCAGAAATATCAATGGAAAGCTGATGCTAATTCAGTTGCTAAACTGCACCGTAACCTATGGCGATGAAATTTTGTTCAAACCAGAATACGGTACGTTTGATATGGTTGTAGGAAGCAAAATAATATCTGCTTTTGCAGGTGCTGCCGATTCAAGTTCATTTCCTAATTTGTACGAAGCATCAAAAACACAAACAATTAAACCTGCAAAGTCTTCAATCACACTTAAACTTGAAGAACACTATGCGAAAGTTAGGAAGCTTCGCGAAAACAATGCTCAAGATGAGCAGCAACTTTCACAGATTTTTGATCAATTGAAAAGTGAACACCCAAATGATTGGCTACTTCCATTGGAGATTCTGGAACTTACCACCAACGATTCATTAAAAAATTCAATTCGAAAGGCATTGGAAGAATTGAGCCTAAAAAATCCAAATTTTAAAAACCTTATTTCCGAAGGAATTGAATTGCTAACTGAGGCTGAAGTTTAATCACTCCAAAAAGAACACCTCGTCGCTATAATTGTTAGGTTAAGACAAACACATAAACTAAACCAAATGAGAATTCTATTAACAGGTGCTTCAGGATATATCGGCAAGCGTCTTTTACCCATTTTAGTAGAAAATGGCCATGAAGTTATTTGTTGTGTTAGAGATGTTAATCGGTTCAATCCGCCAGAATCCCTACAATCTAAAATTCAAATCATTCAAGTTGATTTACTAGATAAAAAGTCGTTAGAAAATATTCCAACCACTATTGACGGAGCTTATTACCTTGTTCATTCCATGTCAACTTCTTCCGATTATCTAGCGTTGGAACAAGAATCTGCGGTCAATTTTAGAAATGCTTTGGATCACACAGATGTACAGCATGTGGTTTACTTAAGCGGTATTGTAAATGAATCTGAATTGTCTAAACATCTTACCTCAAGAAAAAATGTAGAATTAGAATTGGGTAAGGGAAAATACAATTTCACTGCCTTAAGAGCCGGAATTATTATTGGATCAGGAAGTGCTTCATTCGAAATAATGCGTGATCTAGTTGAAAAGCTTCCAATAATGATAACTCCAAAGTGGCTCAATACAAAATGTCAACCTATTGGAATCTCAGATGTAATTCAGTTTCTGTCCAAAACCATGTTGAACGCCAAAACCTACAATCAAGACTTTGACATTGGTGGTCCAGACATCCTTTCTTATAAGGAAATGTTGCTTGAATTAGGGCGAAAACGAAATTTAAAACGCCATATATTTATTGTCCCAGTGATGACGCCTAAGTTGTCTTCGTATTGGTTGTACTTTGTAACCTCTACGTCGTACAAACTAGCTATTGCATTAGTAAACAGCATGAAAATAGAAGTGATTTGTCGGAATAACGACATCAATACTATCTTAGGCATCACTCCTATTTCATACAAGCAATCATTGGAAACCGCTTTTAGAAAAATAGAGAGTAACGATGTTGTTTCTAGTTGGAAAGATGCATTTATAAGCAGTGATTCTAAATTCAACATCTCAGAGTTTATTGAAGTGCCTTCTTTTGGATGTTTTAAGGATGTAAAGGAAAGTACATTTCAAGATAGAGAAGAATGTATTGAGAATATCTGGCGAATTGGCGGTGAGAACGGTTGGTACTTTGGAAACTGGCTTTGGAGGATTAGAGGATATTTAGACAAGCTGTCTGGTGGTGTTGGCCTTAGACGAGGAAGGACTTCAGAAACAAGTCTAAATGCAGGAGATGCCTTGGATTTTTGGAGAGTGTTATATGCCAATAAAAATGAAGGTCGGCTATTGCTATTTGCAGAAATGAAATTGCCCGGTGAAGCTTGGTTAGAATTTCGAATAATAAATAACAAGCTTGTTCAAACAGCCACATTTAGACCATTAGGCTTACTTGGCAGGCTGTATTGGTATGCTGTTCTTCCTTTTCACGGATTAATTTTCAGAGGAATGATACGAGAATTGACAAAAGACAAGTCATAAGTCAATTGCTTACTCCTCCTTTTCTGAAAGTCAAATCAGAAAAAACACTTATGATTTCGAAGTTCACGTTTATCTTTGGAATTCACTTGCCTTAAATTAGACCCATGACACCAATCCGAAATATTCTTCTTCTTTTTATAGTATGCTTATCAAGTCTGGCAGCCATTGGTCAAACCTACATTAATAACGTAACAATAGTGGATGTGGAATCACATCAACTAATTCAGAATCAAACGGTAGTTATTCAAGATGGCGTTATTTCTAATATTTATTCCATAATCAATAAATACAAACAACCTATCGATGCAATAAACATTGATGGAACAGGCAAATATTTAATACCGGGGCTAACCGATGCTCATGTTCATTTCTTCCAAAATGGTGGCTTATACACGAGGCCTGATGCAATTGACTTAAGAAATGATGTTCCTTACCAAAATGAAATCGAATACTCCCATAGCAAAATGGAAGAAGTTCTCCATCGCTACTTGAAAAACGGAATCACTAATGTAATAGACGTTGGAGCCACGTATCATTTTCTACAGCACAAAGACAGCTTTTTAAACAACAGCAAAAGTCCTTCTATCTACATGACAGGACCACTGTTAACCACCTATCGCCCTAGTGTTTATGAAAATTTAGGTGAAAACGAACCGTTTAAGTTGGTAAAAACGATTGAAGATGGAATTCAAATGGTGCAAGAACAACTTGCCTTTCAACCCGACTTTATTAAAATCTGGTACATCACCAACCGAGATTCGAATGGATATGAAGCAAGTGCTCGAAAAAACCTTCCTATAATAAAAGCAATCATCGAAGAAGCACATCGCCATAAGTTAAAAGTTGCAGTACATGCAACTCAACGGATAACTGCACAATTAGCCGTAGAAAGCGGGTGCGACTTTTTGGTTCATAGTGTAGACGATGAAATTATAAAAGATGATTTCGTACAACTTCTCAAAAGAAAAAAGACCATACTATGCCCTACCCTAATCGTGCATGAAGGCTACATGAACACCTTTGGGCAGAAACTAAAACCCAGCAATTACGAATTAAACCACGCCGACCCTTATCAATTGGGATCGCTGTTAGACTTAAAACATCAACCCAATCAAAAGCTAGTTAACCAATACTTAACGCGTGCAAACTCCAAAGAAAGTGTCGCACACTTGCTTCATTCGGATTCTATCAGTTTAGCAAATCTCAAGATACTATCAGATGCAGGAGTATTAATCGCTACTGGAACCGATGCTGGGAATATCGGAACCTTGCATGCTTCATCTTACTTGGCCGAGCTCCAAGCCATGCATAAAGGAGGCATGAATAATTGGCAAATTTTAGAAGCATCTACACTCAATGGAGCTAAAATTCTAAATAAAGAAAAAGAATTCGGATCAGTTAGTATTGGTAAAAAAGCCAACCTCGTTCTTCTCAATAAAAACCCGATTGAATCGATAGAAAATGTAACAGCGATTGACCGTATAATCAATAAAGGCGTAGTTTACAAACCAGAAGATTTGCTTAAGGACTCTCCTTCTGATTTAGCACAAAGACAATTGAATGCATACAATTTTAGAAACATAGAAGCTTTCTTGGAACCTTATGCAGATGACGTAGAAGTGTACAGCTATCCCAATGAGTTATTGTATACCGGTAAGGATAAAATGAGAGAAGGCTACTCCAAAATGTTCGCCAACACTCCAAATTTGCACTGCGAATTGGTAGACAGAATCGTTCAAGGCAATGTGGTGATTGATAAAGAACGGGTTCAGTTTGGAGAAAAAATAATTGAAGCAGTTGCTATCTATCACATTGAAAATGGGAAAATTAGCAAAGTATTTTTTATAAAATAAGCTACTATGAGTAGAAAACTAATTCTTTATATCAGCATGAGCATCGATGGTTTTTTAGCTACGAAAGAGGATGATTTATCGTGGCTTTCTCAAGTTGAAAGAGAAGGAGAAGACTATGGCTATACTGCATTCACCAAAAACATAGACACCTATATTGTTGGACGAAAAACCTACGACACCGTTCTAAAACTCACGGGTGGGAACTTCCCTCAAGCAGAGCAGTACACCTGTTATGTGATTACCAGACAAACACGACCAGATGAAAATGGTGTTCGCTTTTACAATGGCGACTTGAAAGAATTAATCCAAAAGATAAAGGATGTTCCTGGGAAAGACATTTACTGCGATGGTGGAGGCCAAATTGTAAATTTATTGATGAAAGATAACTTGATTGATGAATACATTATATCTGTTATTCCTCATATTCTTGGTGATGGCAAACGCCTTTTTCTAGGGGAACTAGATGCTATAAACGTGCAACTCAAAGAGAGCAAGCAATATGAGTCGGGCTTGGTTCAACTCCATTACATAAAAACCAGCTGATGGACTTTGTGTTTGAAACAAATCGATTGATTTTAAGAGAATTTGAATTATCTGATGACGTAAATTTATTTAATCTAAACTCCAATCCCCTTGTGATAAAATACACCGGGGACATTCCTTTCAAGAGCACAAAACATGTAAGAACCTTTATCCAAAATTATACCGATTACAAGAAGTACGGTTTTGGGAGATGGGCAGTTATTTACAAAGAATCAAATCTTTTTTTGGGTTGGTGTGGTCTTAAACAACACCCCGAAGGATTCGTTGATATTGGATTTCGATTTTTCCAAGCAGAATGGGGCAAAGGATATGCTACCGAAGCTGCACTTGAAACGTTAAATTACGCATTTAACATGCTAGAATTGGATGAAGTTATCGGAAGAGCTGCATCCGATAACCCAGCTTCAATTCGAGTACTAGAAAAAATAAACATGACTTATTGGAAGACCGAAAGTTGTGATGGGATTGAAAATGCCCGAATATTTAGAATTACCAAAGGCGACTTTCTGAAAAATCATAGAAAGGAAATTGAACTCGAACAATAAGTTTTAATAACTTTGGATTTATGAAATCAATAACCCTTACTCTCCTATCTTCACTTTTAAGCCTGACTTGTGCCCTTGGCCAAAGCTACTATTTTTCACAATCCGCTGGTCCTTACGCTGACCTTACTGAGAACACTGCACTAACAACTTCTGAAGTTTGGGATGATCCACAACTTACTATTCCAATTGGATTTGATTTCACTTTTTACGATACAACAATTTCAACTATTTACTTAGACGATTGGGGTTACGGTGCCGAATTGTCAATAGACACATCAGAGATTGGAACCTATGGCCTACTTATACCATATGGGTCAGACATTATGGATAGAGGATATACCTTTACTGCTGGTGGAGCAACAGCATCTCAATCTACAATTTCCTATAAGTTAGAAGGTAGTTCGGGAAGCAGGGTGCTTAAAATTGAATGGAAAAATGTCGGATTCTATTCAGAAATAGAAGCTGATGACCTTTCTACGGATTTCACCAACTTTCAATTGTGGTTGTTTGAAGGGTCAAACAATATAGAAATGCATTATGGACCAAACTCCATAACTCAGCCTGTTTTGTGTTATGAAGGCGAAACAGGAACCTACATCGGCATGTTTCCACAGTTTGATTTTGACAATGAAGTGCCCACT